>DASWDS010000001.1:0-2851 GCA_036395165.1 Anaeromyxobacteraceae bacterium
CGAGCCACTAACGTCGTCTACCAGGTGGCAATTCTTCCGCCGATTCACCTCGGGATCGCGCTCACCATCGAGCACGCCATCCGCAAGCGGTACTGGGTCCTCGCTCCTCCACCGGCGCCGCCTCCGCCTCCGCCGGACGGCCGTCGAGGGGTCCCGGGAACACGGCCGCGAGCGCCGCGGCGGCGGCCGGGCCGTGCTGCACGAGGCGGGCAACGAGGCGGCCCCGCGCGCTCGAGCCGTGCGCGGTGGCGCACAGCCGCCGCACCGCGTCGACAGGCTCGAAGGCGGAGGGCGACGAGAGCGCCTCGGCGGCGGTCGCGACCTCGAACGCCTCCGCCGCGCCACCCGGCGCGGCCCGCGGCGGCGCGGGCTCCGTCGCGAGCGCCGGCTCGCGCAGGGTCCAGCCCTCGTCGGGCGGGACCGAGGGGAACGCCGCACCCTGCTCGGCGTTCATGTCGGCGCCGAGCGGCGGCGCCTCGGCGCGCGCCCGCTTCGCCTCGCGCAGGATGCGCTCGAAGGCGCCCCCGAGTCCGCCGGCCAGGAGCAGGAGGTCGCCCAGCCGGCGCGGCGAGACCGGCGCGTCGCCGTTGTCGGCGTAGAGGACGCAGACGGTCCGGTCGCGCAGCGCGACGGGGTAGACGAGCGCGATGCGGGGCCAGCCGCGGCCGAGCCCCCCGAGCAGCGCCTCGTTCCCGGGCTCGCGCGCGACGGGTCCGAGGTACGGCCCGCTCGTCTCGATGACCGCGCGGAAGAGCCCCGCGCCATCGGGGGCCAGCTGCACGGCGCGGCAGCGCTCGCGAGCGCCCTCCCATCCGACGGCGTCATGCCCGACGACCCGCTCGTGGGTGACGGCGAAGACGGCCGCCGCCTCGAAGAAGTCGCGCGCGTAGCGCAGGCCGACGGCGACGATCTCGTCGCGATGGTGCGCCGCCTCCAGCGCCGCGAACGCCTCCTCCCGCGACCAGCGCGGGGGCGCCTCCGGAGGCGGCTCGCGCGCGCCGGCCTCCCCGAGCAGCGCCGCGTCGGCGGCCTCGACGGCCTGCGCCAGCGCCGCCGCCAGCGGCTCCTCGTGCCCGGGGTGGCCGAAGCCGAGGGCGGGCGGGGGCCGGGGCTCCACGGGCCCGGGCTCCGGCGCGTCCTCGACGTCGATCGCGATCGCGCCGAGCTGGGCGTCGTCGGTCTGCGTCTCCCCCTCCCCGCTTGCCGGGGGCGGGCCGGAGAGAGGGGCAGGGCCCGTCGCAGGCCGACCCTCTCCTCGTCCCTCTCCCTTCCATGGAGAGGGGGACGAGACGCTCGGCGCCGAGATCGACGTCGACGTCGTGGATCGCACCGCCTCCGCGACGGCGGCGAATCGCTCGGCGAGCTTCGTCCCGTAGACGCGCGCCTGGAGCTCGTGGACCCGCCACTCGGGGGCGACGCACGGCACGAGGTGGAGCGAGAGCATGAAGCTGATCTCGTCGAGCGCCGCGAGGTCGACGGGGTGCTTCGCGAGCAGGAACAGCTCGCGCCCGTCCAGGCGGAACGGCGCGAGCCCGTGGCGCTCGGCGACGCGCCCGGGGAAGAGGCGCCGCGCGCGCGGGTCGGGCTCGATCGGCTCGGGTGGCGGCGGCGGCAGCCCCGACGCGCGGCAGAGGAACCGCACCAGCTCGTCCTCGCGCACCGCGCCGTCCTCGAGCAGCGCGGTGTCGAGGGCTCCCCCCGCCTCGCGCTGGCGGGCCAGCGCGCGCTCGAGCTGCCCGGCGGTGGCCGCGCCCGCTTCGAGGAGGAGGGCGGCGAGATCGAGCGGCACGTTCGAGGGTTCTAGGCGCACCGCCACCAGCGGTCAAGGCGCGCGGACCACGACGGTGTCCGCCACCACGTCGTGGAGCGCGCGGCCACTCCGGGTGAAGAGCACCGCGAGCATGGGGAGCCCGAGGGCGGCGGTGCCGAGGACGGCGAGGCCGGCGCGCACGGCGCTGCGGGCCAGGCTCGGCGCGGCGCCGTCCGGGCCCACCACCCGGAGGCCGAGCAGGCGCTTGCCGACCGTGGCGCCCATGAGCGCATGACCGAGCGCCGCGTGGACGAACGCGAGCAAGGCGCCGAGGGCGGCCGCGGCCGGCACGAGCACCTCCAGGCCGCCGGCGCCGGCCGGCAGCGCGCCCTGCGCGAGGAGGAGCGGCGGCCCCGCGACGAGGGCGAGCAGCGCGGCGTCCAGCACCCAGGAGACGGCGCGGCGAAGGGTGGGCGCGCGGCGAAGGTGGATCTCGAGCGTCCCCTCGTCGATCTCGGGGAGCTCGGGCGCCCCGCCCGCGGACGGGGCGGCCACCGGGTCCAGCTCGACGCGAGACGGAAGCCGGCGCTCGAGGTCGAGCGGGCGGTCGAGCCGACCCGGCCTCGGGTCGTCGGGCAGGAGGAGCGGGGCGCCGCAGCGCGGACAGGCGCGCGCCGAGAGCTGGCTCTCCACGTGGCAGCGGGGGCAGCGCACCCCGGCGAGGCTAGCCCCCGGGCCCCCCGAAATCAAAGATCCGGATCAGCCCACGTCACCTGCGAGGTGCTGGACCAGCGCGGCGGCCACGATCGCCGCCGTCTCGAAGCGCAGGACCCGCGGGCCGAGGGTCGCGAGGCGCACGCCCGCGGCGAGGCACGCCTGCACCTCCTCCGGCGTGAAGCCGCCCTCGGGGCCGACGAGGAGGAGGTGCCCGGCCGCGGCGCGATCGACCACGTCCGCGAGCGGCTCTCCCCCTCCCTCGTAGAAGAGGATCGCGCGGAAGCCGGCGGGTGCCGCCGCGAGCACGGCCGCGAGCGGCACGGGCGCGTCCACCACCGGCACGTCGGCGCGCCCGCACTGGCGCGCGGCCTCGCCGGCGATCCG
>DASWDS010000002.1:0-6711 GCA_036395165.1 Anaeromyxobacteraceae bacterium
GCGCTCCACACCCTGCACGCGACCGGCGTCCGCGTGCCGAAGCCCGTGATGTTCTACGAGGGCGTCCTGCTCATGGAGCTGGTCGTCGACGCCGACGGGCACCCCGCGCCGCGGCTCATCGACGCGCACGTGCCACGCGACCGGGCGGCCGCGCTGTACGCCGACCTGCGCGGGCAGATGATCGCCATGCTGTGCTGCGACCTCGTGCACGGCGACCTCTCGGCCTACAACGTGCTGCTCGGGTGGAACGGGCCCGTCGTGATCGACTTCCCGCAGGTCGTCGGTGCGGCGCACAACAACCAGGCGGAGGGGTTCTTCCGGCGCGACCTCGAGAACCTGCGCCGCTTCTTCGCCGCGCAGGACCCCGCGCTGCGTGCGGCCGCCGGCGACGGGCAGGAGATCTGGCGCGCCTACGCGCGGCGCGAGCTGACGTCCGCCTTCGTCCCCCCGGAGATGCGCGGTGGCGCCGCGCCTCCCGGCACGCACGCTCACCCCGTCCGCGCCGCCCCGCGCGCGGCCGAACCGCCCCGGGACCACGGGGATCGCACCCGTCGCGGCGATCATGGACGCGCGGCCGCTCGACCGGACCGGGCCGCCGGACCGCGGCGACGTGACCAGCGCCAGCCGGAGGTGATCCGCGTCGGCCGCGCAGCGGCCATGGCCTCGGGGACGCCGGCGCACGCGAAGCCAGGCCACCCGCAGCCCGCCGGCCCTTCGCACCCCGCCCGCGTGGCACCCCCCGCGCCGGCACGGCCACCCGACCTGCAGCGGCGCCGGCGCCGGCGGCGGCGCGGGTCGTCCGGCGGTGGGAATCGCCCCACCCGCTGAGGAGCTCCGGCGAGCTCACCGGGCGCCCGCCCGGCGGCGATGCGTGCAGCGATCACGTCGAGACGGCGACGATCTCGGCCCGCCGGGTCCCGTGCTCGCGAAGCGGCAGGGGGCGCGGCTGATTATCCTGAACCGCGAAGAGAGCGATCTCGAGGACGTGGCGGACGTGCTGCCGAACCTCGAGATCGGCCGCACGCTCGGCGAGGAGGTCGGCGTCGAGTGACGGGGGGCGCATGAAGGTCGGCGTCGTCGGAGCGGGCGCGGTCGGCTCGGCCTGCGTCTTCGGCCTCGTGATGCGCGGCATGGCGCGCGAGATCGTGCTCGTCGACCGCACCCGCGCCCGCGCCCGGGCGGTCGCGACCGACGTCCGGCACGGCGCCGTGCTCTCGAGGCGCGTCGACCTCCGCGACGGCGACGACGGCGATCTCGCCGGCGCCGAGCTGGTGATGATCACCTCGGGCGTGAACGAGAAGCGCGGCGGCGCCACCGACCGCGGCGACCCGCAGGGACGCCTCCGGCTCCTCGACACCAACGCCGGGATCTACCGGGACCTCGTCCCCAGGATCGCCTCCGCTGCGCCCTCGGCGGTGATCCTCGTCGTGACCGATCCTCCCGACCCGCTCGCGGATCTGGCGCGGCTCCTGGCGCACCACGATCGCGTCCTCAGCACGGGCACGTTCCTCGACAGCCTGCGCTTCCGCGTCCATCTTGCCGCAGCGCTGCAGCTCGATCCCGCGGCCGTCGAGGCGCAGATCCTGGGCGAGCATGGCACCTCGGAAGTCTTCGTCTGGTCGGGCGCGCGCATCGCCGGCGTGCCGCTGGCGGCGGCGCTCGCGGCGCGCGGCATGACCCTGGAGCGCTGCGTCGAGCAGGTCGAGCAGGAGGTGCGCTACGCGAACATCAGCATCATCGAGGGCAACGAGGCGAGCCGGTACGGCATCGCCATCGCCTCGGCGCGCATCGCGGAGATGGTCGTGCGCGACGAGCGCGCGGTCCTCCCGATCGGCAGCTTCAGCAGCCGCTTCGGCGTCACCTTGTCGCTGCCGTCGGTGCTGGGCCGGGGAGGTGTGACGCAGGTGCTGGATCCGCAGCTCGCGCCCGCAGAGGAAGAGGCGCTCGCGAGGAGCGCCGAGACGCTGAGGAAGGCGGTCGAGCGGATCCGGTGACGGCCGTGGGCTCAGGCGCCCACGTAGCGAGCGTAGAGCGAGCGAGCGACCGCCTCGTCTCCGGTGCCCTTCACGATGGCGCGGCCGTCGTCGAAGATCGTCAGCTCGTGCCCGCCCACCGCGAAGCGCACCAGGTATTCGTTGCAGGTCACCTTGCCCGCGGCGGCGAGCTTCCGGCCGAGCTCGGCGAGGTCGAGCTTCAGCTCCTGCCCCGGGCTCACCTGCACGGCATTGCGCCCGCAGAGCGAGGTGGCGCGGCTCGTCCCGATCGCCTCGAGGTACTCGAAGCGCCGCTGCCCGCAGCAGGCGCAGTCCGGCTGGCGCTGCAGCGCGTCCGAGCGCTGGTACTCGTGTGACCACGTGTCGAAGGCGACGAGGCCGTGATTGAGGTGCTCGCGGTCGCCGACGACGATCTTGACCACCTCCGCCCACTGGATGGCGGCCACCGTCACCACGCTCGACGCGAGCACCCCCGCGGTGTCACAGGTCGCGATCAGGCCCGCGACCTGCCGCCTCGGGAACACGCAGCGGAAGCACGGCGTCTCGCCCGGCACGATGGTCATCGACATCCCGGTGGCGCCGATCGCGCCGCCGTACACCCATGGGATCCCGAGCTTCACGCACGCGTCGTTCAGGAGATAGCGCGTCTCGAAGTTGTCGGTGCCGTCGAGCACCACGTCGGCGCCGGCCACGATCTGCTCGACGTTCCTCGGCGTCACGTCGGCGACGACGGGGCTCACCTGGACGCTGGAGTTGATGCGCTGCACGGCGTTCGCGGCGGCGACGGCCTTCGGCAGGCCCGCGGCCGCATCGGACTCGTCGAACAGGAGCTGGCGCTGCAGGTTGCTGAGCTCGACGAAGTCGCGGTCGACGACCGCGATCCGGCCCACGCCCGAGCGGGCGAGCAGATCCACCGCCGCCGAGCCGAGCGCCCCGCAGCCGACGACCACGACCCTGGCGGCGCGGAGCCGCTCTTGCCCCGCCGGGCCGATGCCCGTGAACCGCGACTGGCGCGAGTAGCGCTCGAGCTCTGGAGATGTCGCGGACACCGCTCGGATCCTCCGTTGCCGAGGCGCCGGCTCGATGGGCTGGGCGCCTCCATTCCGAGACGCAGGATCTCATGTCGACGGCCGGAGAGAAACCCCTGCTCGGAGCGCCCGTCGCCTCGCGTCGGCCGCTTGCCCGCCGCCGGCGCGACCCCCAGGTTTCCTCGTACGTCCACGCGCGGAGGTGACCATGCCGGACCGGGAGATCGTGGAGCGGGCGAAGAAGGACCTGAAGGAGGGCAAGAGCCCCAGCACGGCGGCCGGGGAGTTCGTGCGCGAGGAGATCGAGCACGTCCGGAAGGGGAAGCACGGCGCGCGCTCGCCGCAGCAGGCGATCGCGATTGGGCTGTCGGAGGCGCGCCGCGCGGGGATCCCGCTCCCTCCGCCCAAGAAGGGGCGCGTGAAGGAGAAGACCCGCCGCTCCGCCGCGCGTGCGTACGAGGTCGGGCAGAAGGAGCGGCGGCCTCGCGCGCCGTCGCGCAAGCGGGGTGAGGCCGTGGAGGGGGCGCTCCAGCGCGAGCGCCGGAGCAGCGCCTCCCGCGCCGAGCTCTCCAAGGCGGCGAAGGGCGGCTGGGCCAGGCGGCGGGAGAAGGGCTCGCGGACGGCGCCGCGCTCGACGGTCGCGAGGACCGCGAAGCGGAAGTCGAGCTCGCGGCGCCGCCGCTGAGCGCGAGGGCCTCCGCTCGCCAGCGCCCGTCCGCGCCACGCCCCCGCTCGTCGGCCAGCGCACGAAGCGCGCCCCGCCACGCGGCGGCGCTACGGCGGCTTCTGCCACACGTGCACCCAGTCGACCTGCATGCCCGTCTCGCTCGACGCGCGCTCGCCGTAGCCGCCCCTGGGGATGAACCCCGCCCAGCTCGCGTCCTCCACCTCGCAGGTGAGCTGCAGGGTCTCGCTGCGCTGCGAGACGGCATCCGCGATCGTCCACAGCGGGATGGCGTCGACGTAGAACGTGTACGCGGTGGGCGTCCACAGCAGGCCGTACGTGTGCCACTGCCCCTGCAGCACGGCGCCGTTCGGGACGGGCGTGACGAGCTGCCGGTTCTGGCGCTCGGGGCCGTAGCCGTCCCAGTTCAGGTTGAGCGCGACGTAGTCGGCGAGCTGCCATCCGCCCTGGTCGGTGACCCGGTGCTCGACCACGTCGATCTCGACGCCCGCGCGCGCGGGGTCGCCGAGGGGCGTCCCGTTCGTCGGCGACTGCAGCCAGAACGCGCACCACTCGCCGGGCGCGTCCTGGAACCTGATGCGCGCCTCGAAGTAGCCGTACGTGGCGTCGAGCTTGCCGCCCGTGGTGAGGAACGCGGTCTTGTTCACGCCCGCTTCGGTGTAGGTCGTGACGCGGAGGACGCCGCCCTGGACCACGACCGCATCCTGCGTGTTCTGCGCGTCGCGACGTGGGCCCGTCTGCGGCGTCCACTTCGAGGTGTCGAGCGCCGTCCCCTCGAACTCGTCCTCCCACACGAGCTGGTAGCCCGCCGGCGGCAGCGCGGGCGTGGTGGCGGGAGGAGGAACGGCCGGCGGCTGTGGCGTCGTGGGTGGCTTCGGCGGCTGCTCGGGCGGCAGGAGCCCGCACGCGCCGAGCGCGACCGCGCACGCGACGAGCAGCAGGCCGCTCCGACAGGCGGGCCTCCACGCGCTCCTCGACGCCGTGCGGGCCATCACCGCCCCCTGAAATTCAGAAGCCCCAGTTCACTCCGAGCGCGAGCACGCCATTGCGATCCCGGTAGCTCGGGCCCCAGTCGTAGTACGTCACGAAGAGGCTCCCCGGCCTCCACGTCGAGCGCCCGAGGCCGTAGACGACGCGCCAGCGCGGCGTGCCGGCGGGTCCCTCGAGGACACCCGGGACCGTCCAGCCGAGGCCCCCCATGACGAACCAGTCGCGCCCGAACGTCAGGTTCACGCGCGCCGAGAGATACGGCCCGCCCACGAACGGCGCGGTCATCGCGACGAGCGGCCCGGCGCACAGCCACGAGGTGAAGCACAACCGCGGCAGCCGGTAGCCCGCGTTCAGCTCGGCGACGCGCGCACCGAGCCCGCCTTCCTGGGGCCGGAGCTGACCCCAGTTGTCCACGTGGAGGAACAGCGTCCGGTCGTGCCAGTCGTCGTAGCCGATGCCCCAGAGCAGCCGCCCCTGGCCGTGACCACGCCACGAGAGCGGGGTCGCCTCCGCGCCGAGGCGCAGGAAGGCGAACGCCCACGGCCACACGGTGGCGACCCCGCCCGTGATGGGCCCGTCGATCCCGCGGTACCCCGCGAAGAGCGTGCCGTCCATGCGGAAGCCGCGATCCGAGGCGGCCGGGGGCGGCGGGCGCGGCTGCGCTCCCGGCGCGATCGCGCCGCTCGCCGGCGGGCCGAGCGCCGCGCGCGTCACCGCCGCCTCGCACGAGGCCGCGATCGCGCCGAGATCGGCGCTGCCGAGGCCGGTCGGCGCGACGCGGGGCTCCCCGCCCGCATCGCCATCGAGCTCCAGCACGTCGACCTCGTCGGCGCCCTCGCCGGGCGCGTCGATCCCTTCCTCCTCGCCAGACGGCGACGCCGCGGACGCCCGGTGGAGCGGCCCCACGACGCGGAAGAGCAGCGCCTCGAGCACGACGCCGTTCGTGTTGGCGTTGACGGACCGGTTCACGCCACCTCGCTCGTAGACGCCCGCGTACCACCCGCGCGCCGGATCGCTGGCGCCCGCGATGGCGCCGCGCAGGACGCGCGCGTAGGGATCGTCCGGGTAGAGCAGCGCGAGCGCGAACGCCGCCTTCGTGGAGAGGCCGCGCAGCGACGGCGCGTCGTCGCCGTTCGCGGTGACCGTCCTCCACGGCTGGCCGGCGGCCCAGATCCCGTCGTAGACGAACCACGGCGGACGGTCGACGTGGTCCTCGCTCGCGGCCGTGACGACGCGGGTCTGCTCCCACCGGCGCTTCTGCACCTCGAAGATCCGGGCCGCGAGCGGCGCGCTGTCTCCGTCGAGCCCGAACTCGAAAGCGTCGAGCACCCACGGCTCGGTGACGAGCGCGTCCACGGCCCCGAAGCGCCGCCGGTCGCGAGTGTCGTGGCGCACGGCGAGGCCGAGGATCTCCGCGTCGGCGGCGAAGCGGTCGTACCGGCGCGCCTGCCCCACGTCGAGCCCGAGGGTCGCGAGCGCGTGCGCGGCGTACTGCTCGTACCCGAGCCGGCCCTCCTGCACCGCCTTCACGGCGCCCGCGCCGTCCACGAGGACGCCCTGCAGCTCGCCCCCCGCCGCGAGCCGGCAGGAGCGCCAGCGCCCGAGGACGTGGACGACGCCACCGGCGTGCTCCGGGTGCAGCCGCGCGAGCACCACCAGCGCCGAGGCGAGGCGGGCCACGTCGACCGCCGAGACTCCCAGGCCGCGCGGCGCGGGGCGGTTCTCGTAGTCCGTCATGGCGCCGGTCCGGGCGTCGTAAGCCTTGTTGGGCAGCTCTCCCTCGAAGAGCGGCAGGGTCGCCAGCGTGCGCAGGAGCGTCGAGATGCGCCGGTCGAACGGCTCGCGATCGAGGAGCCCCAGCTCCCGCGCAGCGACCGTCGCGATCACCGAGGACCCGAGGTCCCACATGGTCGTGCTGGGGTGGCCGGCGACCGAGCTCACGAGCCCCGTCGCGGGGTGGTAGTTCCGCTCGAAGTACGTCCAGGCGGTCCGCGCCGCGTCCAGATCGGCGGGA
>DASWDS010000003.1:0-3064 GCA_036395165.1 Anaeromyxobacteraceae bacterium
GTGACCTTCTCGACCTGCGGATGCTGCTCGAGGAAGCGCGCCAGCGCGGCCGCGTTCTGGGCGTGCCGCTCCATCCGGACGTGCAGCGTCTTCAGGCCGCGCAGGACGAGGAAGGCGTCGAGTGGGCCGGGCACCCCGCCCACCGCGTTCTGGAGGAAGCGCAGGCGCTCGAAGAGGGCGGCGTCGCTGGTCATGACGGCGCCGCCCACCACGTCGGAGTGGCCGTTCAGGTACTTCGTCGTGGAGTGCGCGACGACGTCGATGCCGTGCTCGATCGGACGCTGGAAGAAGGGCGTGGCGAAGGTGTTGTCCACCACCGTCTTGGCCCCGTGCGCCCGCGCCAGCTTCGAGACCGCGGCGAGGTCCACGATCTTGAGCATCGGGTTCGTCGGGCTCTCGATCCAGACGAGCTTCGTCCTCTCGCGCAGCCCGCGCTCCACGTTCCGCGCATCGCTCATGTCCACGTAGCTGAACTCGACGCCGAGGCGCCGGTACACCTTGTCGAAGATGCGGAACGTCCCGCCGTACACGTCGTCGGAGGCGAGCACGTGGTCGCCCGCGTCGAGGAGGTGCAGGATCGCGTCGGTCGCGGCGAGCCCGGAGGCGAAGGCGAGCGCGTGCCTCGCGCCCTCGAGCGCGGCGAGGCAGCCCTGGAGCGCGTCGCGCGTCGGGTTCTGCGTCCGCGAGTACTCGAAGCCCTTGTGCTCGCCGGGACCGTCCTGGACGTAGGTCGAGGTCAGGTACACCGGCGTCATGATGGCGCCGGTGGTCGGATCCGGCCTCTGCCCGGCGTGGATGGCGAGCGTCTCGAAGCGCAGCTTCTTGTCGTCCATGGTCAGACTCGTCTTTCGCTCTTCCGCGCGATTGCGGCTGGGGGGTCTGGGGGGAGCGGCCCCGCTCCCCCCAGGTCGAGGGCTTGCGAAGCGAAGCGTAGCAAGCCCGGAAATCCCTCTGACTCGCGTCCGAAGCGGTTGCCGAGCACGAGAAACGGCGAAACGCGAGTCAGACCTACCTGAGCTTGTGTCCGAGGAAGTCGATGAGGTCGATCTTGGTCACGATGCCGGTGACGCGGTCGCCCTCCTTCACCACCGCCACGTTGTCGTCGTTGAAGATGTCGCGCAGCTTGCCCACCAGCGTGTCGGGGCCGACCACGCCCTGCAGCGGCTGCACGAGCGGCTCGACGACCTCGGTGAGCCGGTGCTTGCCCTCGATGAGGAAGTTGAGCAGGTCGTACTCGTGGATCATGCCGATGCAGCGCCCCTCCGCGTCCACCACCGGCATCTGCGAGATGTCGTGCTCCTTCAGCTTCTTCACCACGACCTCGACCTTGTCGGTCTTGCGCGCGGTGATGACCTCGCCCCGGCGGCCGCCGAGCACGTCGCGGACGGTCGCGGAGGCGAGCCCCTCGCCGTTGCCGGAGACGGGGAAGCCGTTGTCGCGCATCCACTCGTCCGAGTAGAACTTCGAGATGTAGGCGCGCCCGCCGTCCGGCAGCGGCACCACCACCACCTTCCCGCGCCCGAGCTCGCGCGCCACCTGCACCGCGACGTGCACGGCCGCGCCCGAGCTCCCGCCGGCGAAGACGCCCTCCTCGCGCGCCAGCCGCCGCGCCATCACGAAGGCCTGCCGGTCGTCGAACTGGCGCACGTCGTCGAGGACCTTCAGGTCCATGGCGCCGCACATCATGTCCTCGCCCACGCCCTCGACCTTGTAGACGCGCGGCTCCGAGAGCTTTCCGCTCTTGAACATCGAGTGGTAGACCGAGCCGATCGGGTCCGCGCCGATGTTCAGGATCTTGGCGTTCTTCTCCTTGAAGAAGCGGCCACACCCGCTCATCGTCCCGCCCGTGCCGATGCCGGCCACGAAGGCGTCGAGCTTGCCCCCGGTCTGCTCCCAGATCTCGGGCGCGGTGAGCCGGTAGTGCGCCTCGACGTTGTCGGGGTTGTGGTACTGGTTCAGGTAGAAGCTGTTCGGCGTCTCCGCCGCGATCCGCTTCGCGACCGAGTAGTAGCTCTCGGGCGAGTCGGCCGGGACGTTCGTCGGCGTCACCACCACCTGCGCCCCGAACGCCTTGAGCGTGTCCTGCTTCTCCTTCGACATCTTGTCGGGCATCGTGAAGATGCACCGGTACCCCTTCACCGCCGCCGCCATGGCGACGCCGACGCCCGTGTTGCCGCTCGTGTTCTCGACGATGGTGCTGCCGCGCCTGAGGAGCCCCTCGCGCTCCGCCTTCTCCATGATGTGGATCGCCATCCGATCCTTGATGGAGCCGCCCGGGTTCAGGTACTCGAGCTTGACGAGCACCGTCGCGTCGTCGGGACCGACGACCTTGTTCAGCCGGACGAGGGGCGTGCGGCCGATCGCGGCGAGGACGTTCTCGTGGTAGGGCATGCGGGCTCCGGGCCGGCGAAGAAGCTGAGGGAATCGAGGGTTATAGGCGTGCCGGATCAGGGGTGTCAACGCAACGGTTCGGGTGGGCTTCGCCGGCGGTGACCGGGTGAGCGGCCCCCCAGAGGAGGACGTGATGGCGGAGCCGACGACCGAGGAGAGGGTGCGCGCGGCGGTGTCGCGCGCGACCGGGCGCGACGCCGGCGCCGCGCCGGTGAGGCGGCTCGCCGGGCACGCCTCGATGCGGAGCTACTGGCGCGTCGGGAGCCCGCCGGCCTCGCATGTGGTGATGGTCATGCCGCCGGACTCGAAGCCCGAGGAGGTGACGAAGGGCGGCAGGCCGGCGGTGGACCCGTTCGTCGACGTGCAGCGTTACCTGCGCGGGCTCGGCGTGCGCGTCCCCGAGATCGTCGCGTTCCACCATGACGACCCGCGCGGCGGTCTCATGGTCCTCGAGGACCTCGGCGACGAGATGCTCGAGACACGGCTGCTCGCGGGCGACGACCGCATCACGCTGTACGAGAAGGCGATCGATCAGCTCGCGCGCCTCCGCGCCGCGGCGGAGCGAGCGCCCGGCGGGTGCATCGCCTTCACCCGCAGCTTCGACCGCGATCTCTACCGGTGGGAGCTCGACCACTTCCGCGAGTGGCTCCTCGAGGCGTGGAAGGGCGCGCGG
>DASWDS010000004.1:0-8963 GCA_036395165.1 Anaeromyxobacteraceae bacterium
GCAGCCCGACGTCGGCCGCCATGCTCCGCAGCGAGACCGCGTCGAGCGGCGACGCGAGCCAGGCGAGCACGCCGCCCGTGACGAGCACGACGTCCTCGGGCATCGGGAACCCGAAGCCGCACAGGACCAGCACGCCGAAGACGAAGGCGAAGCCCACGTCGAGCGAGCGCTCCCCGAGCACGTCCACCAGCCGCTGCAGCATCAGGGTCCGTTCCGTCCCGTGGTTAGGTCTTGCGCGCCGCGAGCTCGCGCAGCGCTTCCTTGCTCTCGCCGACCCGGCGGGCCAGCTCGCCCGCGATCACGGCGGCGAGCTTGAGGCAGGTGACCGGCTTGTCCTGCGCCTTCTTGAAGAACTCGCGCCGGGTCAGCTCGAGCACCCGGCACTCGGGCCCCGCCACCGCCGAGACGAGCCGCACGGTGCGCGCGAGCAGGCCGAGGTCGCCGAGGTGCTCGCCCGCGCCGAGCGTCGCGAGGTCCTGCTCCTCGCCGCCGGCGCGCTGGACGACGCGCACCGTGCCGGCCACGACGACGAAGAGCGACTCGCCGACCATGCCCTCGACGAAGAGCGGGCTCCCGGCCGGGATCGTCCGCTCGTGCGCCATCTCGGCGAGCGTCTCGAGCCCGCCCGCGCTGAAGTCCTTGAAGAGGGGCGCCCGCTGCAGCGCCTCGAGCGCCGTCATCGGCCGGACCAGCCTTCCCTCAGGTACTGCGCCGCGTAGCGCACGTAGTTCTGCGCCGAGGTCCGGAAGTGAGCGATCTCGCCGGCGGTGAGGTCGCGCTTCACCTTGGCCGGCGCGCCGAGCGCGAGCGTCCCCGCCGGCACGATCGTCCCCGGCGAGACGAGCGCGCCCGCGCCGACCATCGCGTCCTCGCCGACGACGGCGCCGTCCATCACGATCGCGCCGATGCCGACGAGGCAACGGTCCTTGATCGTGCACCCGTGGAGCGTCACGCGGTGACCGAGCGTCACGTCGTCGCCGACGACGGTGGGGTGGGTCTTGCTCGTGACGTGCAGGATCGCGTGGTCCTGCACGTTCGTGCGCGCCCCGATGCGGATGGAGTTGACGTCGCCGCGCACGACGGTCCCGAACCAGAGCGACGACTGCTCGCCGATCTCGACGTCCCCGACGACGAGCGCGCTCTCCACCGCGAACACCGAGTCGTGGAGCTTGGGAGCCTTGCCGCCGAACGGACGGATCGTCGCCATGTCACGGCCTCCGCGGAACGGGGCGGATGCTAGCCCGCGCCTCCCGGAGCCGCAAGGTTGCCGCGGCGAGCGCCGCGCCGAGCGCGCCCCCGAGCGTGTCGGCGGCCCAGTCGCGGACGTCGCAGGAGCGGATCGGCACGAACGCCTGGTGGAGCTCGTCGCTCAGGCCGTAGAGGCTCGCGCCCGCGACGGCGAGGACGAGCGCGAGGCGCGGCCCGACGCCGCTCGACCGCAGCGAGAGGAGGAGCAGCCCGCCGACGGCGCCGTACTCGAGCGCGTGCAGCGCCTTGTCCCAGACGCGGGTCGTCAGCCCCGGCAACGGATCGGACTGGGACGACAGGTAGAAGATGAGCGCGAGGTAGAGCGCGGTCGGGAGCCACGGCAAGTGGCGCCGGCGCGCCGTCACGCGGCGGCACCGGCGATCTCGCCCGAGAGCGAGTTGGCGTGGGCGCGCGTGACGCGGACCGCGAGGAGCGCGCCCGCCGGCGCCTGCGTCGCTTCCGCGTCGAGGTGGACGGTGCGGTTCTCGGGGGTGCGGCCGAAGCGCCGCCGCTCCTCGCCGTCGAGCGCTCCCTCGACCAGCACCTCGACCGTCTCCCCGAGCTGGCGCGCCATCACCTCGGACGAGATGCGCCGCTGGACGGCCTGCAGCCGCTCGAGCCGCGCCACCGCGACCTCACGCGGGATGGGCGTCCACTCGGGCGCGGAGCCGAGCCGCCGCGCCGCGCCGGTGTGCGGCCGCGGGCTGTAGACGAAGGAGAAGGACTTGTCGAAGCGGGCGCGCTCGAGGAGGGCGAGCGAGCGCTCGAAGTCGTCTTCCGACTCGCCGGGGAACCCCACGATGAAGTCGGTGGTGATGGCGATGCCGGCGCGCGCGGCGCGCAGCTTCTCGAACCGCGCCATGTACTCCTCGATGCCGTAGTCGCGCCGCATGCGCGCCAGCACCGCATCGGAGCCCGACTGCACCGGCAGGTGGAAGTGCGGCATCACCTTCGGCTCGTCGCGGAAGGCCTCGACGAGCGCGTCGGAGAGGTCGTGCGGGTGACTCGTCGTGAAGCGCACCCGCGCGACGCCGGGCACCGCCGCGACGCGCCGCAAGAGGGCGGCGAAGTCGCAGCCGCCCTCGTACGAGTTCACGTTCTGCCCGATGAGCGTCACCTCGCGCACGCCGACGGCGGCCAGCGCGGCGCACTCGTCCACGATCTCCGGGAAGGGGCGCGACACCTCGCGGCCGCGCGTGTGCGGCACGATGCAGAACGAGCAGACGTTGTCGCAGCCCTTCATGGCGGTGACGAAGGCGGTCGCCCGCCCCCGCGCCGCCTCGGGATCGGCGCGCGGGAAGAGGTACTCCTCGGAGGCCATCCAGCCCGTCTCGGCGAAGCGCTCGCGGCGCGCCCGCTCCACCATCTCGGGCAGCTTCGCGATGTTGTCGGGGCCGAAGACGAAGTCGAGATACGGCACGCGGGCGAGCAGGCGGTCCTTCTCCTGCTGGGCGACGCACCCGCCCACGGCGATGAGCGTCCCCCGCCTCGCCTTGTGCTCGCGGTAGCGTCCGAGCGCCGAGAGGAGCTTCTGCTCGGCCTTCTCGCGCACCGCGCAGGTGTTGAGGAGGATGACGTCGGCGTCCTCCGCGTGGGGCGTCGCGGCGAACCCGTGGCGGCCCAGCAGCTCGACCATCCGCGCGCTGTCGGAGTCGTTCATCTGGCAGCCGAAGGTGTGGACGAACACCTTGCGCGCCGCGGCGGCCGCCACCGGCGCCGCGCCGCGTGCGCGGGCGAGCATGCCCTGTAGCGAAACCGAGACGGGGTCGGACATGAGCGAGCGTGGAACCTAGGGGCTCCGGTGGACCGGAGTCAATGCCGCGCGCGTCTCGGAAGGAGCGCGTCCGCGACGCCCTCCAGCTCGGCGAGCGTGGTCACGGTCGCGACGCGCTCGACCTTGGACGCGTAGAGCGGCATCTCGCTGTCGCCCTGCCCCCACGCCCAGCGCTCCTCGGGGCAGATCCACACCACGCGCCGGGCGCGGCGCGACAGCTCCTCGAGGACCCACGCCGCGGGCGGGTTGTAGTTGTTGCGGCCATCGCCGATGACGATGACGGTCGTCCGCCGCGTGACGGCGCCGCGATAGCGGTCGTGGAACGTCTTCAGGGCGCGCCCGTAGTTGGAGTTCCCGTAGAGGCTCACCACCTGGCCGGCGGTCGCGAGATCGGCTGCGCGGGCGACGTCGCGCTCCTTGCGGAACGCCTCCGTGACCTCGCCCAGGTCGGAGACGAAGACGAAGCTCCGGACCCTCGTGAAGAGCCCCTGGAGCGTGTGCAGGAAGAGCAGCATGAGGCGCGAGACGTGCCGCACCGAGTCCGAGACGTCGCACAGGACGACGACGTCGGGCCGCTCGGGACGCTTGCGGCGGAAGGCGAGGCGCGCCGGGAGCCCGCCGAGGCCCATGTTGCGGCGCAGCGTGCGGCGCACGTGGAGCGCGCCGCGGCGGGCGCGTTCGCGCGCGGCGAGCCGGGCGCGCAGGCGCTCCGCGAGGCGCCGCACGGCGACCTCCATGCGCTCCACGTCGGCGCGCGAGAGCGAGGCGAAGCCCGAGGGCGTGAGGCTCTTCCGGCGCCGCGCCTCCGCGCGCGCGCGCTGCTCGAGCGCGGCGTAGCGGCGCGCCGCCTCCTCGAGCGCGTCGAGCGCCGCGCGGAGCCGCCCCGAGACGAGGTCGAGCGCGCGCGGCGAGAGCCCGCGCCGGCGGAGCGCCTCCTCCACCGAGGCGAGGTCGCGCGCGGCGGCGCCCCCGCCAGCCGCGCCGAAGAGGCGCCGCCCATAGAACCCGACCTGGGCCGAGGTGACGAGGGCGCTCCAGTCGAGCCCGGCCGCGGCGCCCTCGAAGAGGCGCGCCACGGCGCCGCGCTCGCCGGTGAGCGCCGCGCGCGCGAGGGGCGACAGGCCGTCGAGCAGCTGGTGCAGCGCCAGGGCCGCGTCGCGCAGCTCGTCGCCCTCGAGCAGGCCGGGCGCGTCGAGCTCGGCGAGGAGCCCGCGCTCCACCCCGTCGAGGAGGCGCCCCAGCCCGGAGAAGTAGATCGCGAAGAGCTGCTCGAACAGCGGGACGTCCGAGCTGCGCTTCACGAGCGTCGCGCGCAGCGCGGCGCGGAAGCCCTCGCGCTCGCCGGTCCCGACGAGGGCGAGCGCACGGCCGGCGTCCGCCACCTCGACCGGCGACACGCGCACGCCGCTCTGGCGCAAGAGCCGTGCGAACTCGACGAGGCGCGCCTCCACGAGGCGCGACTATAGTCTCCGCACCGTGAACGCGCCGCTCGTCGAGCTCGCCGCCGTGGACGTCCGCCTCGCCGGACACCCGGTGCTCTCCGACGTCTCGCTGGCGCTCCGCGAGGGGGAGTCGTGGGCGCTGCTCGGGCCGAACGGCTCGGGCAAGTCCACCTTGCTGCGCGTCCTGCGGGGCGAGGTCTGGCCGCACCACGAGGGGCCCGGCCGGCGCGTCTTCCGCCTCGCGGGGGCCGCCGAGGAGAGCCCGATCGGCGCGCGCGAGCGGATCGGCCTCGTCTCGCCTGAGCTGCAGCAGGAGTACGTGCGCCGCGACTGGGGCCTCGCGGTCGAGGCGGTAGTGCGGAGCGGCTTCACCGACACCGTCTGGCCACCCGAGCCCGCCAGCCCCGCCCAGGCGGACCGGATCGGGGAGGTCCTCGCGGACCTTGGCATCGGGCACCTCGCGGAGCGCTCGATCCTGGCGCTCTCGAGCGGTGAGGCGCGCAAGGTGCTGCTCGCGCGCGCGCTGGCAGGGCGCCCCCGGCTCCTCTTCCTGGACGAGCCGTGCCACGGGCTCGACGCGCCGTCCCGGGCGTCCTTCCTCGGGCTCGTCTCGCAGGTCGCGCGCGCCGGAACGCCCATCGTGCTCGCGACGCACCGCTACGACGAGCTCGTGCCGGAGATCGCGAAGGTGGCGGTGCTGCACGCCGGGCGCGTGCTGGCGCAGGGCGAGCGGAAGGAGATCCTGCACAGGCACCGGGCGCGAGCGGGGACGTCGACCCGGACCGCGATCCCGACCCCGACCGAACCGTCCCCCTCTCCCTGGAAAGCGAGCGGGGGGAGGGGGCCTGAGCCCTGGACCCCGACCCCGACCCGAACCCTGGTGGCCATCGCCCACGCCGACGTCCGCGTGGACGGACACCCCGTCCTCCACGACCTCTCCTGGACCATCCGCGCCGGCGAGAGCTGGGCCGTCGTCGGCCCGAACGGCGCCGGCAAGTCCACCCTGCTCCGCCTCCTCGCCGGCGACGAGCAGGCGATGCCCGGCGGGCGCGTCGCGCGGCTCGAGCTGGGGGAGCGCGCCAGCGTCTGGGACGTCAAGGCGCGGCTGGGGATCGTCTCGCCCGAGCTGCAGGCGCGCCACCGGATGGACGTCCGCGCTGACGACGTGGTCGCCTCCGGGTTCACGTCGAGCATCGGGCTCGACGTGGAGCCGACACCGGAGGAGCGCGCCGGCGCGGCGCGGTGCATGGCCCGCCTCGGCGTCGCGCACCTCGCCGGCCGCCACGTCCACGCGGTCTCGTACGGCGAGCTCCGCAAGCTGCTCCTGGCGCGGGCGCTGGTGCGCGACCCCGAGCTGCTCGTGCTCGACGAGCCATGCGACGGGCTCGATCCGGAGAGCCGCGCCGCGTTGCTCGCGGCCATCCAGGGCCTGTGCGAGGCGGGCACGCAGGTCGTGCTCGTCACGCACCACGAGGAGGACCTCGTGCCCGCCATCGGCCACGTCCTCGAGCTCTCCTCGGGCCGCGCCCGCTACGTGGGCCCGCGCTCGGCCTGGCGAGCGCGGACGCCATGACGACCGTCGTCGTCGCCCTCTTCCTCGCCTTCTTCCTCGCGGAGCTCGCGATCGAGACGGCCCTCTCCGTGATGAACCTGCGCCACGTCGCGCGCGCCGGCGACGCGGTGCCCGCCGCGCTCGCGGGGCAGGTGGACCCCGAGACGGCACGGAGGAGCCGCGCCTACACGCTCGCGCGGGGCCGGTTCGGGATCCTCCACGGCTTCTACGGGGCTGCGCTCACGCTCGTGCTGCTCTTCTCCGGCGTCATGCCGGCGCTCGACGCGGCGCTCGCGCGCCACGGGCTCGGCGGCGCGCATCGCGCCGTCGTGTTCCTGGTCGCGCTCTCGGCGCTCTCCGCCCTCGCGAACCTCCCCTTCTCGCTCTACGGCACCTTCGTCCTCGAGCAGCGCTTCGGCTTCAACCGCACCACGTTCCGGCTGTGGCTGAAGGACCGCCTGAAGGGGCTCCTCCTCGCCGCGCTCATCGGGCTGCCGCTGCTCTACGCGATGTACGGCTTCTTCGCGCTCACGGGCCGCGCCTGGTGGCTGTGGCTCTTCGCGTTCCTCACGGCGGTGCAGATCGTCATGGTGTGGCTCTACCCCACCGTCATCGCGCCCCTCTTCAACGAGTTCGCACCGCTGCCGGAGGGCGAGCTCCGCTCGCGGCTCGAGGCGATGGCGCGCGACGCCGGCTTCCGCACGCGCGGGCTCTTCGTCATGGACGCGTCCCGCCGCTCCGGTCACTCGAACGCCTACTTCACCGGCTTCTTCCGGCCGCGCATCGTCCTCTTCGACACGCTCGTGCAGCAGATGAGCGTGGACGAGGCGGCGGCGGTGCTCGCCCACGAGATCGGCCATTACCAGGCGCGGCACGTCCACAAGCGGCTCGCCGTCGGCCTCGCGGTGCAGCTCGCGAGCCTGTGGGTCCTGTCGCTCCTCGTGGCGTGGCCGCCGCTCTTCGCGGCGTTCGGGTTCGGCGCGCCCTCGTTCCACGCCGCCCTCGCGCTCGCCTCGCTCTGCGGCGGCGCCTTCACCTTCTTCCTCGCGCCGGTCGAGAGCTTCTTCTCGCGCAGGCACGAGTACGAGGCGGACCGATACTCGGTCGCGATCGCGCGCGCGCCCGCCGCGCTGCGCTCCGCGCTCGTGAAGCTGAACGGGCAGAACCTCTCGAACCTCCACCCGCACCCGTGGTACAGCGCGTGGCACTACTCGCACCCGACGCTCGTCGAGCGGGTGCGCGCGATCGAGGGGTCGTAGGGGCGTCCTCAGGGCGTCCCAGAACACCGAGCAGCTTGAAAGGGATCTCATCACGCCACCCGACCGGTGCTGGAGAGCATCCCCGTGATTGCGATGACGGCGTGCAACGATCAGCCGCGCGTCCCCGTGTACGCGTTCCTCAGGAAACCGTTCGACCTCGATGGGCTCGCGAAGGTCCTGGGACGGCTGGCGACGTCCGCTTCGGCCGCGTAGCGATCGGCGCCACGCCGGCGCGGCCCGAGACGCAACACCGTGAAATTACTCGCGGTGCGTCCTCGCGTCGGCTCTTTCTCACTTCACGTGAACCTTCCCCGGACGGGGCGGCTCCCACCGTGACCCGTACCGGCACCGCTGCGATTGGCGTGGCGTAAGCCGTTCGGAGGGGAGGACGCACGTGAAGAACCTTGCATCAGTTGCGCTCGCAGTGTTGGTGGGGATCGCACCGAGAATCGCGTCGGCCGCCGGGACGATCTCGTTCGGGATCACGGCGCCGTACACGAAGGTGGGCGGCGGCGCGGCGCCGCTCTGGAACCCGTCACAGACCCACGTCGCAGTGAGCGGAAACGACGTGTACGTCGCCTACGGCGAGACGACCGCCGCAGGCGACGACGAGGTGCTGGTCGGCCACAGCACGGACGGCGGGCTCACCTGGGATGCCGGCACGGTCGTCGCCCACGGCCCCGGCCTCGTCGCGACCGGCGCGGTCGCGGTGGCCGCCGACCCGGCCACGCCCGGAGCGATCATCGTCCACGTCGTGTACGGCGCGATGACGGACGCGTACGGCAACGGGAACATCTACTACACGCACCTGCGCGGCGGAGCGTGGAGCACGCCTGTGCTCGTGAGCTACACGTCTACCGCGGTCGCGGACTCCGGCGCGGTCGCGGCCAGCCCGTCCGGACACGTGTCCATCGTCTACGCCGCCAACTCCATGATCCGGCGCAGCGAGAGCGGTGACGGCGGCGACAACTTCTACGTCCAGGACGGCATCGTCAGCGGCCAGTCGGGCTCGCGCCCGAGCGTCGCGCTCGACGCGGCCGACGACGAGTTCGTCGCGTGGGCCGACAACACCGGCATCTGGTTCGCGCGCCGCAACTACCGCGCGTTCGACTTCGGCGCGCCGGTCTACGCCGGCAACGGCTACAACGGCTACAACGGCATCTCGCCGCTGCTGGTCGCCCAGGACGCGAGCCACCTCTACATCGCCTACAACTGGGGCATGGCGCTCGGTAGCTACGGGATCGCCCTCTCTGCCTCCACGGACGGCGGAGCGTCGTTCACGAGCCACAACGTCGTCCCGTCACAGATGGGCAACGTCGGGCTCGCGGTCAGCTCGACGGGCGTGCTCAGCCTCGCCTACGACGGCAATGGCATCGTCCTGCAGCGCAGCACGAACGGCGGCTCGAGCTGGACCTCGCCCGTCGCCGTGGACGCGGCGGTCGGGAGCGAGTACCCGTCGCTCGCGCTCGTCGCGGGCAAGGTCGTCGTCGCGTACGACAAGAAGCCGGGCCAGGCCGTCTACGTGACGAAGGAGAAGTAGCGCAGGCGGCCGGCACGGAGGCTCTCCCGAGGGCCTCCGTGCCGCCTCCGTAGCGTGCTGTGCCGGTTCGTCGCTGCGACTCCAAGTCAGCGGCGTCAACTGCCCGCTACTTGCACGCGCCGCTCTGGCAAGTCTGGCCGGGGTCGCA
>DASWDS010000005.1:0-3014 GCA_036395165.1 Anaeromyxobacteraceae bacterium
TGCTCGGCCTCGCCGAGGAGTTCGTCTCGGGCTATACCGTCTCGTCGTACCGCGACGGCATCGCCTTCGCGCTGCTCATCCTCGTCCTGCTGTTCCGGCCGGCCGGGCTCTTCGGAACCTTCCGCCCGGAGAAGGTGTGAACGTGAGAGCCCTGCGCCTCATTGCCCAGTCGCTCTTCCCGCTCGTCGCCGGCGTCGTCGTCCTCTGGATGCTCTCGAAGGGGCTCGCCTCGCGTCCGGACTGGGCGGTCATCCTGATGGTGGCCGGCATCGACATCATCCTGGCCGTCTCGCTCAACGTCGTGAACGGCTTCACCGGCCAGTTCTCCATCGGCCACGCCGGCTTCATGGCCGTCGGCGCCTACACCGCCACCAAGATCACGATGGCGGTCCGCGGCCTGCAGATCGTGGGGCTGTCGGCGGCCCTGTCGGCGCAGATCTTCTTCCTCGGCGCGCTCCTGGCCGGCATGGCCACCGCGGGCATCGCGGGGCTCATCGTGGGGGTGCCGTCGCTGCGGCTGCGAGGCGACTACCTCGCCATCGTGACGCTCGGCTTCAACGAGATCATCCGCGTCATCATCGAGAACACCCCCTTCCTCGGCCAGGCCACCGGAATCTCGGGCCTGCCGCCGCTCACCAACTTCGTCTGGGTGGGGATGGGAGTCATCGCCACGGTCCTCGCGGCGAAGCGGCTCCAGGGGTCGACGCATGGCCGGGCGCTGCTCGCCATCCGCGAGGACGAGGTCGCCGCCGAGGCGATGGGCGTCGACACCACCGGCTACAAGGTGCGCGCCTTCGTCATCGCCTCGGCCTTTGCCGGGCTGGGGGGCGGGCTCCTCGTCCACCTCCTCCAGCTCTGCACCCCGAAGTCCTTCACCTTCATCAAGTCGTTCGAGGTGGTGGTGATGGTGGTCCTGGGCGGCCTGGGCTCCATCACGGGGTCGGTGCTCGCCGCCTTCGGGCTGCGCATCGCCCTCGAGTGGCTGCGCGAGGTGGCGGAGTATCGAATGGTGATGTACGCGCTGCTCCTGGTGTTCCTGATGCTCGCCCGCCCCACGGGTCTCTTCGGGACGCGCGAGATCTGGGACATGGTGCCGAAGCTCTTCGGCCGCCGGCGCGCGGCGCCTGCCGCAGGAGGCCCGGTGTGAGCACTCCCGTCCTCGACGCCCGCAAGGTCACGATGCAGTTCGGCGGGCTCAGGGCGCTCTCCGACTTCGATCTCGCGCTCCAGCCGGGCGAGCTGGTCGGGATGATCGGCCCGAACGGCGCCGGCAAGACCACGGCGTTCAACGCCATCACCGGCGTCTACCCGCCCACCTCCGGCGACGTCATCCTCCTCGGCGAGCGGGTCAACGGCCGCCGCCCGCACCAGATCTGCAAGGGGGGCATCGCCCGCACCTTCCAGAACATCCGGCTCTTCAAGCAGCTCACCGCGCTCGACAACGTGCGGGTCGCCTGCCATCACGGCCATCGGGCCGGCTTCACCGCCTCGTTCCTGCTCACCGCCTCCTTCCTCGAGGACGAGCAGCGCATCACGGAGCGGGCGGAGACGTACCTGACGGTGATGGGCCTCTCCCACCGGCGCGACGAGCTGGCGAGGAACCTCCCCTACGGCGAGCAGCGGCGCCTCGAGATCGCGCGCGCGCTCGCCACCGGCCCCAAGCTCCTCTGCCTCGACGAGCCGGCCGCCGGCATGAACGCCTCCGAGAAGGTGGCGCTCATGGCGCTCATCCGGAAGATCCGCGACGACTTCGGGCTCGCCATCCTCGTCATCGAGCACGACATGCGGGTCGTCATGGGCGTGTCCGAGCGGCTCATCGTCCTCGATCACGGCGTGACCATCTCGCGCGGGACGCCGGAGAAGGTGCGCCAGGATCCGAAGGTGATCGAGGCGTACCTGGGCGACTCGTACCTCGAGGAGAAGAAGATCTCCATTCCGGTCACCCCCCCGGGAGAGAGCGCGTGAGCGGCCCCATCCTCGCGGTGAAGGACCTGAAGGTGAACTACGGCGCCATCGAGGCGCTGCGCGGGATCTCGCTCGAGGTCCCCGACCGGCAGGTGGTCGCGCTCATCGGGGCGAACGGCGCCGGCAAGACGACCACCCTGCGCGCCATCTCGCACATGCTCCGGCCGGTCGGCGGCTCGGTGCACTTCCAGGGCGAGGAGATCACGCGGCTGCCGTCCCACGAGATCGTGGCGCGGGGGCTGGCGCACGCGCCCGAAGGCCGCGGCATCTTCCTCAACCTGACGGTGCGCGAGAACCTCGATCTCGGCGCGTTCCTGCGCAGGGACGCCGACGGCATCGCGCAGGACATGGAGAAGTCCTTCTCGCTCTTCCCCATCCTCAAGGAGCGCGTCGACCAGGTCTCCGGGACGCTCTCCGGCGGCGAGCAGCAGATGCTGGCGGTGGCGCGCGCGCTCATGTGCCGCCCCAAGCTCCTCCTCCTCGACGAGCCGTCGCTCGGGCTCGCCCCTCAGGTCGTGGACCGCATCTTCCAGGTGCTGCGCGACGTGTCGGCGGCGGGCGTGGCGCTCTTGCTCGTCGAGCAGAACGCGCACAAGGCCCTCCAGATCGCCCACCGCGCCTACGTGCTCGAGACGGGCGAGGTCGCGATGCAGGGCACCGGCAAGGAGCTGCTCGCCTCGCCCGAGGTCCGCAAGGCGTACCTGGGCGAGTGAGCTCCGCCTACCCCTCTTCGACGTAGCGCCGCGGCACGCGTTGCGAGATGCCGCACAGGATCTCGTAGGAGATCGTGCCGGCGCGCTCGGCGAGCTCGTCCGCGCCGACGAGCGCGTCGCCCTGGCGTCCGGCGAGGACGACCTCGTCGCCGAGCGCCACGCCCGGCACGTCGGTCACGTCCACCATCGTCATGTCCATGCACACCGTGCCCGCGACCGGCGCCCGCCGGCCGCGCACGAGGACCTGGGCGTGACCGAACCCCGGCCGCCCGGAGAGCCGCCGGTCGTAGCCGTCGGCGTCCCTGCGCAGGAACGCGCCGAGATCGAGGTTCTCGC
>DASWDS010000006.1:0-5186 GCA_036395165.1 Anaeromyxobacteraceae bacterium
AGCTTCTGGTACCCCGAGTAGAAGAAGACGAGCGAGAGGAGGACGCGGCCGAGGAGCGGCCCGACGCTCGCGAGCGTCCCCATCTAGCGGCCCCCCGCGAGCGTCTCTCCGTCCGCCTGGAGCAGGGAGGGCTTCGGAGGCACCCCGTGCGCCGCGCCGGCGCCCGCGGGCTCGAGCACCGCGATGAGCGAGAGCGGCGCGAACGGGAGCGAGGCGTCGATGAGGCGGAAGAGCGGCGTCAGCGCGTTCAGCGCTACGACCTGGAGGAGCCCGAAGTCGCGGCGCTTCAGGAGCTTGCCGTTGAGCCACCACGCCGGCGTGCCCACGCGGTTGAAGCGGATGACCTCGCGCACCGTGTACCCCGCCTCCTCCGCCAGCCGTCGCAGCCCGCGCTCCGAGTAGCGCCGCTTGTGCCCGAGCACCTCGTCGAGCGTCCCGAAGAGCGCCTCGCCCTGCGGGACGAGCACGATGGCGCGGCCGTCCGGCGCGAGCACCGACCGGATGTTGGCGAGCGCCTCGCGGTCGCCCTCCACGTGCTCGATGACGTTGAGCGCGATGACGGTGTCGAAGCCGCCCTCGACGCGCGGAAACGAGGCGAGGTCGGTCACGTCGCAGAACTGCGCGTCGAGGTAGGGGCGGTCCGACGTGAGCGTGCCGAGCGTGTGGAGGTAGAGCGGGTTGATGTCGCTCGCGACGTAGCGCCTGCGCGGGATGAGGCGGCGGGTCAGGTTGCCGGTGCCGCTGCCGATCTCGAGGATGCGCGTCCCGCAGAAGGGGCGGATGGTGTCGGCCATCCAGGCGTTGAAGCGCGGGGCACGCGCCAGCCGTCCCAGGATCTGGCTCCCGTGCTCGTCGCGCACGTAGACCTCGTCCGAGAGCGAGAAGCGGACGATGGCGGCGAGCGCCTTCACGCCGTCGCGCCAGTTGATCTTCTTCCCCTCCTGGTAGGTCCGGCCGGCGTAGCTGATGGGGACCTCGAAGATGCGCGCCTCGCGCTTCGCGAGCTTGATGGTGAGCTCGGGCTCGAGGCGGAAGTCGTTCGAGACGATGGGGATGGACTTGAGGAGGTCCGTCCTCACCGCCTTGTAGCAGGTCTCCATGTCGGTGAGGTTGAGGTTGGTCGCGACGTTGGTGAGGAACGTGAGCAGCCGGTTCCCCAGCTCGTGCCGGAAGAGGAGCACGCGCCGCGCCGCGCCGCCCGCGAACCGCGAGCCGAAGACGGCGTCCGCGCCCTCCTCCTCGAACACGCGCACGATCTCGAGCAGGTCCTTCGGGTTGTACTCGAGGTCCGCGTCGTGGATGACGGAGAGCTCGCACTCCGCCCGCGCCAGCGCCGTCTGGATGGCCTTTCCCTTCCCGCCGTTCTTCTCGTGGCGGAGGAAGAGCCAGTCGATCTTCGAGGCGCGCCCCTCCCGCTCGCGCTGGAAGCGCTCCAGCACCTGGGGCGTGCCGTCGCGCGAGCAGTCGTCCACCACGACGACCTGGACGCGCGAGAGGACCGGGCTCTTCTCGAGCACGTCGAGCCGGGCGAGGGACGCCGCGACGAGGTGCTCCTCGTTGTAGACGGGGACAAGGACCGAGAGCGACGTCATGGGGCGATAGTCTACCCGCGACCCGCGCCCGAACGAAAACTCCCTCTCCCCGCGCGCGCGGAGAGAGGGAGAGGTGAGGCGCCGGGTCGGCGGAGGAGGCCGCGCTCAGCGCACGCGCTGCTTCACGCCCGCGACCGCGCCCTCTTCCGGCGGGCGCACCGCGCGCCACGTGGTGAAGAAGTCCACGCGGCGGTTGCGGCGCCGGCCGGCGGCGGTGAGGTTCGTCGTGACCGGGCGATCCGGGCCGAAGCCCTTCGCGACGAGGCGCTGGGGGTCGATGCCCTTCTCGACGAGGTAGCTCCGGACCGCGTTGGCGCGCTTCCGGGAGAGCTTCCGGTTCACCGCCGCGTCGCCGCTGTTGTCGCTGTGCCCCTCGACGCGGACGAGCTTGATCTCGGGGTGCGCCTTGATGACCGCCACGACGTCGTCGAGGAGCCCGTGCGACCGCTCCTGGACCGCCGCGTCGCCCCACTTGAAGTAGATCGCCTCCGCGATCTCGATCTTCGGGCCCTTCAGCTCGGCGAGCTTGGGCGCCGGGCAGCCGTCGTACTCGGCGACCCCCGCCACCTTGGGGCAGCGGTCGAGGTGGTCGGCGATGCCGTCGCCGTCCGAGTCCACCGGCGCGCAGCCCTGCAGCTCCTTGATGCCGGCCACGAGCGGGCAGGAGTCGAGGCCGTTCGGGATGCCGTCGGCGTCGTCGTCGAGGAACGGGCACTGCGCCGGGGTGTGCGCCTCGCCGGGCGAGCACGGGTCGGGCGGCCGGATCGCGACCGCCGCGGGCGGCGGCGGGGGCGGCGGCTCGGGGAGCGGCGCCGGAGCGACGGCGGGCGCCGGCGCGGGCAGCACGGCGGCCACGTGCACGGGCCGCTCGGCGGTGTTCGCGCCCATGGCGAAGCCGATCATGCCGAGCCAGGTCGGCGTGCCGGCGAGGTGCCCGAGGCCGGGGCCGCCGAGCGCGAACAGCTCGTACCGGCCGAAGGCGTAGCGCAGCCCGATGGTCTCGATGAGGTCCTTCCGGTCGTTGCTGAGATCGTAGATGGCGCGGGCGGCCACCTCGACGCGGAGCTTGCCGGTGCTCGCGAGGGCGAGGCCCGCGTGCAGCTCGTTGCCGAGCGGCTCCTCCGGGCTGATGGCGATCGTCTTCGTGCGGAAGAGCGCGCCGCCCTGGGCGGCGACGACGATGCCGCCGAAGCGGTGGCCGAGCTCGAGGCGCGTGGCGATGGCGGTGCTGTCCGACCCGGCGAGCGCGCTCGACGCGCCCCAGGGGGTGAGGACGTCGGCGGCGATGGCGAGGCTCAGCGGGATCGAGCCGTCCTCGTCGTCGCTCTCCCTGAGCAGGCCGTAGCGGAGGCCGAGCGTCGGCGTGCCGAGGCCAACCGCCTGCGGCGAGGCGATCCCCACCTGCTGCAGGCCCTGGACGGTCTGGTAGCCGACGACCGGCAGCTTCACCGACAGCTCCAGGCGCTCCCAGATCGTGTAGCCGACGCCGAGGTTCAGCGTGAAGCGGTCGTTCACGACGGCGGCGCTGGACGACAGCACCGGCAAGCCGTTGCCGGTGTACGAGCCGCCGGGCCGCAGGATGAGCGGCTGGCTCTCGTACTCGAGCGCGGCGCCGAAGCGGTACTCGCCGGTGGGGGCGACCTCGCCGTCGCCCACCACGAGCGATCCGCGCGCCGCGGGGTCGAGCGTGAGGCGCTGGAGATCGACGTGCGGCAGCGGCGCAACCTGCGCCCTCGCCGCCGGGATCCCCAGCGCGAGCCCGAAGGCCGTCAGCAATGCGATTCGAATGGTGATTCTCACGTGGGGCACCCCTCCCTGCGACCGGGCGAACGCGCGGCGCCGGACAAGCTTGCCAGACTCATACCCGACGGGGGGTTATTCCACGAGTCACCTAAACTTGGGCCGATCCCGGGCGGATCCGCGACCAAGGTCATTGGCCGTTCCGGCGCAGGCCAAACCCACGGGTCAAAAAGGACCCCGGATATCGGACCCATGGAAGCGGTACGGCGAGAAGCGCCGCCGCCGCCGCGCCGATCAGCCGTGCCTGGACACGGCGGGCCCCGCACCCGCGCGCAGCTCTCGCCCGCGAGCTCCAGGTCGGAGTCCATCATGAGCCGCACGAGCTCGCGCTGACGGTGGGCACCGGCACGGGCAGCCGGTCGCTGCCCGACCAGCCGCTCGAGCAACGCGGCCATTGCCCATCGGGCGGTGACTATCTTGCGGTTCGATGAGGCCTACGACCGAGAGCCTTTCAACGGAGGCGTCGAGGCTCCCGCTCGGCACAACCTTCGGGGACCGGCGCAAGACGCTCCTCATCATCACGCAGGTCTACGTTCCCGACCCAGCGGCCGTCGGCCAGCAGATCTCCGACGCCGCAGCTGCCATGGTGCGGCGCGGATGGCGGGTGGTCGTTCTCACCTCCGCACGTGGGTACGAGGACCCACGGACGAAATACAAGAAGCGGCAGATGCTGGAGGGCGTCGAGGTCATCCGGCTACCGCTCTCGTCGTTCGGCAAGAGCTCCATCCCGGTGAGACTCATCGCACAGTCGCTCTTCCTGCTGGAAGCGATGTTGCGCGCCCTCGTCATCCGCGACCTGCGAGGCATCCTCATCAGCACCTCGCCGCCGGCAGCACCGGCGGCGGGCGTCGCTTTGTCGGCCGTTCGGCGCGTGCCCGTGGAGTACTGGGTGATGGACCTCAACCCGGACCAGATGGTCGCGATGGGGAAGCTCGGCCCACGGTCGCTTCCGGCGCGCGTCTTCGAAGCGATGAACCGCCTGATCCTTCGGCGTGCGAGCGAGGTCGTCGTCCTCGATCGCTTCATGGCCGACCGGATTCTTCGGAAGGCGGACGTCTCCGACAAGATCACGGTGCTGCCGCCGTGGCCACACGAAGACCATCTGCAGCGCGTACCGCACGAGCAGAACGCGTTCCGGCGGGAGCACGGTCTCGACGGGAAGTTCGTCGTCATGTACAGCGGCAATCACAGCCCCGCGAACCCCATCACGACCCTCGTCGAGGCGGCGAAGCAGTTCCGCAGCGACGCGCGTTACGTGTTCCTGTTCGTCGGGGGCGGCCGTGCGAAGCGAGAGGTCGAGACCGCGATCGCGCAGGGATACAGCAACATCCGCTCGCTGCCGTACCAGCCCCTCGGACGACTGGGCCACTCATTGTCGGCGGCGGACGTTCATGTCGTGTCGCTCGGAAACGACATGGTCGGGATCGTCCATCCCTCGAAGATCTACGGGGCGATGGCGGTGGGGCGCCCGCTCCTGACGATCGGCCCAGCCGAGTCCCACCTCGCAGATCTGGTGACGCGCTACGGGCTCGGGTACCACGTAGCCCAGGGCGACGTCGCCGGCGCTGTCGATGCGCTACGAAAGCTGGCCGCGCTGTCGGCGGACGAGCTGCGTGCCATGGGAGAGCGAGGCGTGCGCGCCACGCACGGCGACCTCTCGCAACCCGCCCTCGTCGAGGAATTCTGCCGTGTCATCGAGTCCGGCATAGGCAGCGCGCGGACAGGCAGCGCCGCCGGCCATTGGCTCCCGTTGGTGTCCGTCGTCGCAGTCGCGGCCGTCGTCGCGGTTCTCGC
>DASWDS010000007.1:0-2385 GCA_036395165.1 Anaeromyxobacteraceae bacterium
CGCGGCGCTCGAGCGCGTCCACGCCGACATCCGCGCGCTGCGCCTCCCCGGCTCCTGCGGACCGCCGGTGCACGGGCCCGCCATCGCGAGCCGCATCTTCCTGCTCGGGCAGGCGCCGGGTCCACACGAGGCGAAGCTCGGGCGACCGTTCGCCTGGACCGCCGGGAAGACCCTCTTCACCTGGTTCGAGCGCGCCTTCGGCGCGACCGAGGAGGAGGTGCGCGCCCGCGTCTATCTCGCTGCGGTGGTGCGCTGCTTCCCGGGCAAGACGGCCGGCGGCGGCGATCGGGTGCCGTCGCCCGAGGAGATCGCAGCGTCGAGGCCCTTCATCGAGCGGGAGATCGCGGCGCTCCGCCCGAGGCTCGTCATCCCGGTGGGGCGGCTCGCCATCGCCGAGGTGCTCGGGCACGCCGAGCCCCTCGCGGCGGTGGTCGGCAAGAAGGTGCGTGCCCATTTCCACGGCCAGGAGCTCGACGTGGTCTGCCTCCCCCATCCGAGCGGCGCCTCGACCTGGTACAAGCTCGAGCCCGGGAAGACGCTGCTCGAGCGCGCCCTGCGGGTCCTCGCGCGGCACCCGGAGATCCGCCGCGCGTTCTCGCGCCGGCGCGTGGGGGCCGCGTGACCATGAGGCGAGCGGCCCGCGCCGTCGCGCTCGCCGCGGCGCTCGCCGTGGCCTGCGCGCACCCGGGGCCGCCGCCCACGACAGGCGCGAGGCCGCCGGAGGAGCGCACCGCCCCGCCGCCCCCATCCGTGCCGGGCGAGCCCGAGGCCGGCGAGGTCGGCGTCGCCAGCTTCTACGCGCGCTCCCTCCAGGGCCGTCGCACGGCGAGCGGGGCGCGCTACGACGGCCGCCGGATGACGTGCGCGCACCGCAGCCATCCCTTCGGGACGGTGCTGCGGGTCACCGACGTCGAGACCGGGAAGAGCGTCGTCGTGAAGGTGACCGACCGTGGGCCCTTCACGGAGGGACGCATCGTGGATCTCTCGTGGGCGGCCGCCCGGAAGCTCGGGATGATCGAGCGCGGGCTCGCCCGCGTCCGCATCGACCCGGTGCCGTGAGGCCGCTCAACGAGCCGCGCGGGCGTGCTCGCGGATGCCAGCGATGGCGGCCGCGTAGTCCTTCGCGCCGAACACGGCGGTGCCCGCGACGAAGACGTTCGCCCCGGCGGCGGCGACCTGGCCGACCGTCTCGGCCTTGATCCCACCGTCCACCTCGATGTCGAGCGGCTGGCCGCGCGCCTCGGCCAGCGCGCGGAGCTGCCTCACCTTCTCCGTGCACGCGTCGATGTAGCGCTGTCCGCCGAAGCCCGGGTTCACCGTCATGACGAGCACGAGCTCGCAGTCGCCGAGCACCCACTCCACCGCAGAGAGCGGCGTCGCGGGGTTGAGCGCGACCGCCGGCTTCGCGCCCGCGCCGCGGATCGCCTGCAGCGTCCGGTGGAGGTGGGGCGACGCCTCGGCGTGCACGGAGACGAGGTCGGCGCCCGCCTTCGCGAATGCCTCCACGTAGCGCTCCGGCTCGACGATCATGAGGTGGGCGTCGATGGGGAGCTTCGTCACCTTGCGCACCGCCTCCACCACGAGCGGTCCGATCGTGATGTTCGGGACGAACCGGCCGTCCATGACATCGACGTGGATCCAGTCCGCGCCGGCGGCCTCGGCGGCCCGCACCTCGTCCCCGAGGCGGCCGAAGTCGGCGGAGAGGATGGAGGGGGCGATCCGGATGGGCGGGCGCATGGCGGAAGTCTAACCCGGGACCGCGACGAGCCGCGCCGCGTAGAAGCCGTCGCAGCCGTGCCGGCTCGGGAGCGTGAGGAGGTCGCCCTCCGCGGTGAGCACGTCCGCGGGGAAGCCGGGGGGCGGAGGCGTGCGGCGGAGGCCGTGCGCGACGGCCCAGGCCGCGACGGCGGGCCCCTCCGCGCGCGTGAGCGAGCACACGGAGTAGGTGACGGGCGCCCCCTCCCTGGCGTAGGCGGCGCAGGCGGCGAGGAGGGCGCGCTGCACCTCGGCCATGCGCGCCGGGTCCTCCGGGCCGCGGCGGAGCTTCAGCTCGGGGTGCCGGCGGAGCGTGCCGAGGCCGGTGCAGGGCGCGTCCACGAGCACCGCGTCGAAGCTCCCGGGCTCGAGTCCGGGCACGGGCCTCGCCGCGTCGGCGCAGACGACGCGGACGCGCGCGCCCAGGCCGCGCCGGTCGGCCTCCGCGCGGAGCTCCTCCGCCTTGCGCGGGTGGACCTCGATCGCGACCACCTCGCCGCGCTCGCCCAGGAGCTGCGCCAGGTGGAAGGTCTTCCCGCCCGGCGCCGCGCAGGCGTCGAGGACGCGGCCGCCCTTGCCGCGCAGATCTCCCGCGGCGAACAGCGAGACGAGCTGAGCCGCCTCGTCCTG
>DASWDS010000008.1:0-14221 GCA_036395165.1 Anaeromyxobacteraceae bacterium
CAAGAACCAGGAGGGGTGGGCGAACCTGCGCTACCTCTCGTCGATGGCCTTCACCGAGGGTTTCTACTACGACCCCCGCATCGACAAGCAGCTCCTGAAGGACCACGCGAAGGGCCTCATCGGCCTCACCGCCTGCCTGGCCGGCGAGGTGCCGCGGCTGTGCCGGCAGGGCGACATGGACGGCGCCCGCCGCGCCGCGCGCGAGTACCGGGACATCTTCGAGCCGGACTCCTTCTTCCTGGAGGTGCAGTCGAACGGGATGAAGGAGCAGCTCGAGGTGAACGCTCGCCTCGCGGAGCTCTCCGAGTCGGAGGGCATCCCGCTCGCCGCCACCGCCGACGCGCACTACGTGAAGCGCGACGACGCGAAGGCGCACGAGGTCCTCATGTGCATCGCGTCGGGGAAGACCTTCTCCGACCCGAAGCGCCTGCGGCACGAGACGGACGGGCTCTACATCACCTCGCCGGACGACATGGTGGCGGCGCTCCCCGGGATGCGCGAGGCGATCGACAACACGGCGCGCATCGCCGAGATGTGCAACGTCGAGCTCCAGCTCGGGCAGAACTTCCTCCCGCAGTTCCAGCTCCCCGAGGGCCTCACCGAGAACGACTACATCGCGAAGCTCTCGCGCGAAGGGCTCGACCGGCGCTTCCGCGAGATGCAGGGAAAGTACGCCTTCGACGCCGACGCCTACCGCGCGCGGCTCGAGATGGAGCTCTCCGTCATCCAGAAGATGGGCTTCTCCGGGTACTTCCTCATCGTCCAGGACTTCATCAACTGGGCGAAGCAGCACGACGTGCCGGTGGGCCCCGGGCGCGGCTCGGGCGCGGGCTCGATCGTCGCCTGGTCGCTGCGCATCACCGACCTCGACCCGCTCCGCTGGAACCTCCTCTTCGAGCGCTTCCTCAACCCCGAGCGCGTCTCGATGCCCGACTTCGACGTCGACTTCTGCCAGAACCGGCGCGACGAGGTCATCCGCTACGTCACCGACAAGTACGGCAAGGAGAACGTCGGGCAGATCATCACCTTCGGCTCGTTGAAGGCGCGCTCGGTCATCCGCGACGTGGTGCGCGTCATGGGCCTGCCCTTCATGGAGGGCGACCGGATCGCGAAGCTCGTCCCGGAGCCGGTGCAGGGCAAGACGCCGCCGCTCAAGGACCTCGTCTTCGGCGGCGACAAGCACCCGCCGGAGCCGCGCCTGAAGGAGCTGTACGAGAGCCCGAAGGTGCTCCACGCCTTCGTGGACGGCGAGGGCCACCAGCAGCAGGTCACCGAGAAGGACATCCTCGACATCGCGATGTCGCTCGAGGGCCTGAACCGGCAGTCGGGCCTGCACGCGGCCGGCGTCGTCATCGCCGGCAAGCCGCTCTGGGAGTACGTGCCGGTCACGAAGGACCCCGACTCCGGCCAGCTCGTCAGCCAGTTCGCGAAGGACGAGGCCGAGGCGGCCGGGCTGGTGAAGTTCGACTTCCTCGGGCTCAAGACCCTCACCGTCGTGGACGACGCGATCCGGCTCATCCGCCGGAACCATCCCGACCAGGAGAAGCTCACCGCCGACCAGATCCCCATCGACGATCCCGCCGTCTACGAGCTCATCAGCCGCGGCGACACGGCCGGCGTCTTCCAGCTGGAGTCGTCGGGCTTCACCGAGATGGTGATGAAGATGAAGCCCTCGCGGTTCGAGGACGTCATCGCCGCCGGCGCGCTCTACCGCCCCGGGCCGCTCGACCAGAAGCTCGAGGACGGGCGGACGATGGTGGACGTCTACATCGACCGCAAGCACGGCCGCGACAAGGTCGCCTACCCTCACCCGAAGCTGCAGCCCATCCTGGAGGACACCTACGGCGTCATCGTCTACCAGGAGCAGGTGATGCAGATCTCGCAGGTCCTGGCTGGCTACAGCCTCGGACGCGCGGACCTGCTCCGCCGCGCCATGGGGAAGAAGAAGGCCGAGGTGATGGCGAAGGAGCGCTCCGGCTTCATGGAGGGCTGCCAGAAGAGCGGCGTCGACGACAAGGTCGCCGGCGGCATCTTCGACCTCATGGAGAAGTTCGCCCAGTACGGCTTCAACAAGTCGCACTCGGCGGCCTACGGCCTCCTCACCGTCGAGACGGCGTGGCTCAAAGCGCACTACCCCGTCGAGTTCACCGCGGCGCTCATCTCGAGCGAGGCGTCCAACACCGACAAGGTGGTCCTGCACATCTCGGAGGCGCGGCAGAGCGGCATCGAGGTGCTGCCGCCCGACGTGAACGAGTCGTTGGCCGAGTTCAGCGCGATTGCTTCCGGATCTGGGGGGGCCGCCGTGAAGCTGCCGGCCCCCCCAGGCCCCCCGCTCGCTCCGGGGCAGCCTCGTTCGGCTGCCCCTGCGCTCGCACGCCACCGCAAGGGGCAGATCCGGTTCGGCCTGGGAGCGGTGAAGGGCGTGGGCGAGTCGGCGGTGGAGGCGATCCTCGCCGCGCGCGAGGCGGGCGGCGCGTTCAAGGGGCTCTTCGACTTCGCCTCGCGGGTCGACGTCCGGCGGATCAACAAGAAGGTGGTCGAGGCGCTCGTGAAGTGCGGCGCCTTCGACTTCGAGAGCGTGCCACGCTGGCAGCTCTTCCACGGCATCGAGTCGGCCTTCGCGGCAGGCTCGGCCGCGCAGGCCGATCGGCTCTCCGGACAGAAGAGCCTGTTCGGCGGGATGGCGGATACCGTCGAGGCGAAGCCGCGCTACCCCATCCCCGGCGACATGGTCGGGGAGGCGCGGGTCGAGGAGTGGCCGGAGCGCGTCCGGCTCTCGTTCGAGAAGGAGGCCCTCGGGTTCTACCTGACCGGCCACCCGCTCCAGGGCTCGGAGCGCGAGGCGCGTCGCTACGCGTCCTGCACCTGCGCCCAGGTCGCGACGAAGCGGCAGGACGACAAGGTGACGGTGGTCGGGGTGGTCGCGTCGCTCCGCGAGAAGACGAACAAGGAGAAGGGCACGCGCTACGGCTTCTTCACGCTCGAGGACCTCACCGGCACGGCCGAGGTCATCTGCTGGGGGAGCCGCCCGGCGCAGAGGAGCCGCCCCGCGCAGAAGGGCTGGACCGACTGGGAGGAGATCGTCAAGCGGGACGAGCCCATCATCGTCCACGGCCAGATCCGGATGAACACGCGCGACGAGGAGAACCCGCGCGCCGAGATCACCGCGGTCGACATCCAGCTCCTCTCCGAGGTGCGCACCCAGAAGACCTCCGAGGTCGCGCTGCGCATCGACGCCGACCTGCTCGCCGGCGACAAGGCCAAGGAGCTGAAGGCGCTCCTCGGACGGCACCCCGGGGCCTGCGTCGTCACGGTGCGCGCGGTCATCCCCAGCGAGACGGAGACGACGCTCCGGGTGCCGCTGCGCGTGTCGCCCTCGGACGAGCTGCTCGATGCGGCGCGCCGCCTCGGCTTCGAGGTCGAGCTGCGTTGACGTCCGCCTGACGCGGCGCGCAAGCGCCGTGGGAGCTTTCGCCCGAGTGGGCGTCCGTTGCGCGAGCGACGGTGGTGCGTGCTTACTCTTTCGTCGGGGGTCGCACGCGCATGGCATGTCCGTTCTTCCGCAAGACCCATCCCTGCCGGTGCACCGCCGTCGCGGGCCGCGCCGGCGAGCCGCCGCGGCTCGTCATTGCGACGCTGTGCCGCGGTGCGCATCAAGCGTGCCCGGCTTTCCGCTTCACACGCGCGGCCGGAAGACTGCTCCACCCGGCCGACTTCGCAGCCTGGGTTGTGCTCAAGATTCCGGCAGGTTGCAGGGACCCTCTGCCCCAGCCAGGGTAGCCCCAATTTTTTCGTACGAACCGCCGGTGCCTTTCCGTACGGTGATGTGTCGCGGGACCGGGTACGATGTAGGTGCCCGGCTCGATGACAGGGGGCTGGCCCATGATGCGAGCGACATCCCGCGCGACGCCCAGAGGCGCGTCCGCCTACTCCGATCCGTCGTTTCACTTGAAGTGCGACCGCCAGGCAGAGGAGATCCTGCGGTCCTTCTGGAACGACGTCACGGATGGAGGCGAGCTTCCCTCGGAGCTGAAGGGGCTCGCCGAGGGTGCGCAGAACGGGGCACCCGGGATCCGCCGCTGCCTGACCATGGAGCGAATCGGAGAGCGGCTCCGGATCGAGATCACCGCGGTCGGCAAGGGTCGCACGCAGCTGCACCTCTGGCGAGAGGGCGTGCCCACCGCCGTCCCCACGCCCGGCGACGCGGCGCCCCAGCCTCCTGCCTCCGACGGCCTCACGCAGCGCGAGCGAGAGGTCGCCCTGCTCGTCGCGGACGGCCTGCGCTCGCGAGAGGTCGCGGAACGTCTCGGCATCGCCTCGCAGACGGTGAAGAGCCACCTCAAGACCATCTTCGACAAGCTCGGCGTGCGGAACCGCGTCGAGCTCGCCCGGCGACTCGAGCAGCGCTGACGAGCGGTCCGCGTCCGCGGCCACCCTTGCCGCACCGCCGGGGCGCGCGGTATGGCGTTCGCGATGATGGTCACGCTCGACGACGTCCAGGCCGCGCGCAAGCGCATCTTCGACCAGATCTACCTCTCGCCCTGCGCGCGCAGCGAGACCCTCTCCCGCCTGTCGGGCTCCCAGGCGTTCCTCAAGCTCGAAAATCTCCAGATGACGGGCGCCTACAAGGAGCGCGGCGCCCTCAACAAGCTGCTCACCATGCCGCCCGCGGACCGCGCCAAGGGGCTCGTCGCGGCGAGCGCCGGGAACCACGCGCAGGCGGTCGCCTACCATGCCGGCCGCCTCGGGATCGCGGCGACCATCGTCATGCCGGAGGGGACGCCCCTCCTCAAGGTGGCGAACACGCGCGGCCACGGAGCGCGCGTCGTCCTCTCGGGCGCGAGCTACGACGAGGCGTACACCGAGGCGCGGCGGATGGAGCAGGCCGAGGGGCTCACCTTCGTCCACCCGTTCGACGATCCAGCCGTCATCGCCGGCCAGGGCACGGTCGCGCTCGAGCTGCTCGAGCAGGTGCCCGACCTCGAGGGCGTGCTCGTGCCGATCGGCGGTGGCGGGCTCGTGTCGGGCATGGCGGCCGCGCTCAAGGCCGCAGCGCCGAAGGTGCGGGTGATCGGCGTCGAGACCGAGGTGCTCCCCTGCATGCTCGCGTCGATCGAGGAGGGGCACCTCGTCACCGTGGAGCCCGCGACCACCATCGCGGACGGCATCGCCGTGAAGCGCGCCGGCGAGCTCACCTTCCAGCACGTGCAGAAGCTCGTGGACGAGATCGTGACCGTCTCCGAGGAGGAGATCGCGAGCGCGATCCTGTACCTGCTCGAGAAGGAGAAGACCGTCGTGGAGGGCGCCGGGGCTGTCGCGGTCGCCGCCCTCCTCAACCACAAGGTGCGCGGGCTCGAGGGGCGACGCGTCGTGGCGGTCGTGTCGGGCGGCAACATCGACGTGAACGTGGTCGCGCGCGTCATCGAGCGCGGCCTGGTGCGCGACGGGCGGCTCGTCCGCATCAACGTGGCGCTGCAGGACAGGCCGGGCCAGCTCGCCAAGGTCTCGGCGGTGGTCGCGACGCACCGCGCGAACGTCATCGAGGTGCACCACAGCCGCGCCTTCTCGCACCGCTTCGGCGACACGACGCTCCAGCTCACGCTCGAGACGCGCGGCCCCGACCACGTCGAGGAGATCCTGCGCGCCCTGCGCGAGCGCGGGTACCAGGTCGAGCGCATCTAAGCCCGCTCACCTGCACAGCCTGCTAAGCCGCCGCCGGCAGCCAGATCCTGAAGGTGCTACCCGTCCCCGGCACGCTCTCGACGCCGATCGTGCCGCCGTGGGCCTCGACGAGCCCCTTCGTGATGAAGAGGCCGAGCCCGAGGCCGCGTCGCTTCGAGCGTGCTCGCTGAGTCTGAAAGTAGCGGTCGAAGAGGAGTGGCAACTCCTCCGAGGCGATGCCGGGTCCGTGATCTTCGACGGAGAGCGCCGCCCCGCGACCGGACGGCTCGATGAGGATGCGGATGGGCGCTCCCTCGTCGGAGTACTTCGCGGCGTTCTCCAGCAGATTCGTCACGATCTGCTCGAGCCGGAGCGGATCCGCCGAAACGGGGGGCGGCTCCCCCGTGACGACCACGGCGACGGCGTGCGTTCCGAGCGCGCCTTCGACCTGCGACACGATCGAGGACGCAAGCTCCGGGAGGCGCACCGTGACGAGGTCGAGGTGAAGACCTTCTGAGTCGATCTGGGATGCGTCGAGGAGATCGCGGACGAGGCGGTCGAGCCGCTGGCTGTTCCTCTTCATCAGCTGCAGCGTGGAAACGGGTACTGACGCCGCCTCTCCGGCCGCGCGCTGGATGATCGCGTCGAGCTGCAGGAGCACCGATTGCAAGGGCGTCCGAAGGTCGTGCGCCACGAGCGCCATGAAGTCCTGGCGCAGGTGCTGAAGCTGCTTGAGCGCGGTGATGTCCTGGAAGATCACCACCGCTCCGAGCTTCACCCCGGACTCGGACCGGACGGGCGCGGCGCTGAGCAAGGCTGGTATCACGCGGCCGCGGTGGCGGTCGATGATGACCTCGAGGTTGATCACCGCCTCCTCACGCAGCGCGCGGGTCGAGGGGAGCTCGTTCTCCTGCAAGGGCCTGCCGTCCGGGTGCTTCAGGTCATACGTCCGCGCCGGATCGTTTCCGCGCGTGATTCCCCCGAGCATCCGGTCAGCAGCCGGATTTCCGAGCACCTCGCCATGTGGATCAGCCGGGAAGTAGACGATGCCATGGGGCGCGTGCTGGACGACTGTCTCGAAGAGCCTTCGTTCCTCCTGCTCCACCTGCCGAGCGTAAGCGACGGTGAGCGATGCCTGCGCGCTGAACCGCTCCAGGACGCGTGCGTCCTCGTCCGTGAACGCGCCGCCGCCCTGCTTGTCGGTGAGATAGAAGTTTCCGAAGACCTGTTGCCCCACGCGCAGCGGGACGCCGAGGAACGAGGTCATCGGCGGGTGGGAGGAAGGGAAGCCGGCCGACCGGGGATCGGCGGCGATGTTGGGGGCCATGATCGTGCGCCCCTCGCGGATCACCGCGCCGAGCAGCCCCTTTCCCACAGGCAAGTGCCCGATGGCATTCGCGGTGTCCTCCGGAAGGCCGACGTAGATGAAGTCCTTGAGCGACGCGCCGTCAGGCTTCAGGATCCCGAGGGCGCCGTACCGCGCCGCCGTGATCTCGCAGGCTTGCAGCACGAGCTGGAGCAGCAGTTCCCGGATCGAGATGAAGCCTTCCCCTGGAGACCTTCCGAGCAGTGCCTCGTTGAGCTTCGATAGCCTCTCGGTCGCGCGCCGCTCGGCATCTTCGACGAGCGAGTCGATTTCAAGGAGACCGTCGGCACCCATCGCTCGACACCGGAACCGGAGCGAGAGCTCGCGCCCAGACTCGCGGTCGCGCCAGAGACCGCCCACCTGGAACAGCTCGCCACGAGCGGCGCGGCGCAGGGGATGCTCTTCCCTCGGGACCGGTTGCCCCGCTGCCGAGAGCAGCTCGAAACGCTCTTCCAGCGCGGCGATGTCGGCAGGAGTCATGCCGAGCATCGCCACCGCTGCCGGCGACGCGGCGAGCACGGCGCCGTTCGCGCTGACGAGGAGCGCCGGCCACGGCACGGCGGCAAGTTCACTGGGGAGCACGAAACACCTACTCGGGCGTGTAGCGGCTGGCAATGGCCGACACCCTGAATTGGGGGGCGGCACCGGCATGGCCGAAGCCGGCCTGGCGTACGGGGATCGCCCGCCCGCAGGGTGAAGGTCGTTGCTGCATTTCGGGAAAGAGCGGACGCCGTCGACTGAAATGCAGGAGCGCCTGGTCGACGAGCGGCGAGCCTCGAACCGCTCACCCCCCATGGGACCCATGATCCGCGGCAGCCCGGCGGGCGGGTGCCACCCGCATCCGAGTCGCGCGCCACCCTCGACGGCGTCACCTGATTCCGGCACAAGAAGAGCAAGTGCGCAGCCGCCGCGTCATCCTGGGCGTCATCCTGATCGTGGCCCTCGCGCTCGCCCTGGGAGCCATCGCGGGCCACGCCTTCCGCCGCTTCCGGAGCCCCACGCTCGAGGAACGCGCCCACGACGTCGCCGAGGAGGTGAAGAGCGCGATCGAGAAGATCACGCACTAGCAGTCTGACGCACCAGGCGTGCGCGTTCAGCGCCGCCAGAACAGCCAGAAGGCGAGCGAGAGCAGGATGCTCACGATGAGCGAGGTGGCGAGCGGGAAGTAGAAGCTGACGGGACCGCGCTGCAGGTGGACGTCGCCGGGCAGGCGCCCGATGCGCAGCCCCGGGAAGCGCTCCGCCACGACGAGCGCGACCCCCGCGACGAGGAGCACCGCGCCCGCGACGAGCAGCATCCGCCCCAGGCTCCCCATGCCTCGAATGTAATCAGCGGATCCCGAGCTCGCGCAGCACCTCGCGCAGCGCGGAGAGGAACCCGTCCACCTGCTCCTCGGTGTGCCCCGCCGTGAGCGAGACGCGCAGCCGGCTCGTCCCCGCCGGCACCGTCGGCGGGCGGATGGCGCGGACGAACCAGCCGCGCTCCCGGAGCCGCCGCGATGCCTGCAGCGAGACGGCCTCGTCGCCGAGCACGACCGGGAAGATGGGCGCGACCACCCGCGCCATGTCGAAACCGAGCTCCGCCAGACCCGCCTTCATCCGTGCGGTCAGCGCGTGCAGGCGCTCGCGCCGCGCCGGCTCGGCCGCCACCACGTCGAGCGCCGCCAGCGCCGCGCCGCAGGCCGAGGGCGGGAGCGCGGTGGTGAAGATGAAGCTCCGCGCGCGCGAGGTGAGCCAGTCGGCGACCCGCGCCGAGCCCGCGACGAAGGCGCCGAAGCTCCCGAGCGCCTTCCCGAGCGTGCCCATGAGGACGTCCACCCGCCCGCTCACGCCCTGCGCTTCCGCCCACCCCGCCCCGCTCGGCCCGAGGACGCCGGTCGCGTGCGCCTCGTCCACGTACAGCATCGCGCCGTGCCGCTGGCAGAGCTCGGCGATGTGGGCGAGCGGCGCCGCGTCGCCGTCCATGCCGAACACGGCGTCGGTGACGACGAGCTTCCGGCGCGCCCGCGTCTCCTGGAGCAGGCGGTCCAGCGCGCCCATGTCGCAGTGCGGGTAGCGCCAGGTCTTCGCGAGCGAGAGCCGGCAGCCGTCGATGATCGACGCGTGGTCGAGCCGGTCGGCGAAGATCGCGTCCTCGCGATCGACGAGCGCCGCCGGCACGCCGATGTTGGCGTGGTAGCCCGACGAGAAGAGGAGCGCGGCCTCGGTCCGCTTGAAGGCGGCGAGCCGCCGCTCGAGGAGGCCGTGAACGGGGAGGTCGCCAGCGACGAGCCGGGCCGCGCCCGCGCCGGCGCCCTCGCGCTCGGCCGCGGCCACCGCCGCCGCGACGAGGCGCGGGTCGGCCGCGAGCCCGAGGTAGTCGTTCGAGCAGAGGTTCACGAGCTTGCGGCCGCCGAGCTCGACGACGGCGCCCTGCGCGCCGCCGAGCGGCTCGAGCGTGCGCCGGAGCCCCTTCGCCTCGAGGGCCGCGAGCTCGCGGTCGATCCAGGAGAGCGCGGCCGTCATCAGCGCACGACCGGGAGGCGCTTCCGCTCCGCGTCGGCGGCGCGGCGGTTCCAGCCGGCCTCGCCCTCCGGCGCCTGGCCGTGAAAGGCCCAGCGCGCGGCGTCGGGCGTCGGGCGCAGGTCGTACCCCTTTCCGCGGATCATCTCGACGACCTCGTGCGGCTGCGTGCCCGCGCTCGTGAGGTAGTTGCCCACCATCGTGCCGTCCGCGCCCGCGTCGAAGATGCGGTGCTGCGCGGCGCCGAGGTTCACCTCGCGGCCGCCCATGACGAAGAGGTGCGCCGCGGGCAGCAGGAGCCGGAAGACGGCGATGGCGGCCAGGCACTCCTCGGCCGTGATCGCCTTCACGTTCGCCATGGGCGTGCCGGGGCGCGGGTTGAGGAAGTTGAGCGGCACGCAGTGGGTGCCCACCTCGCGCAGCGTGAGGGCGAGCTCGACGCGCTGGTCGGGCGTCTCGCCCATCCCCAGGATCCCGCCCGTGCAGAGCTGGTAGCCGAGATCCTTCGCGGCGCGGATCGTCTCGAGCTGCTCGTCGTAGGTGTGCGTGGTGCAGACGTCGTCGAAGAAGCTGCGGGAGGTCTCGAGGTTGTGGTGGTAGTGCTGGAGCCCCGCCCGCTTGAGCCGCTCGAGCTCGGGGCGGCGCATGAGGCCGAGCGACGCGCACGGCTCGACGGTCGTCTCCTCGCGGATGAGGCGGAGCGCCTCCTCGAGCGTGCGCAGCTCCGCCTCCTTCGCGACGCGCGTGCCGGAGGTGACGATGGAGAACTCGCGGGCGCCCGCGGCCTCGGCCGCCTTCGCCTGATCGGCGATCTCGCGCGCCGACATCATGGGGTACTCGGGCGCGCCGGTGTCCTCGAAGTGCGCCGACTGCTGGCAGAAGCCGCAGTCCTCCGGGCAGTGACCGCTCTTCGCGTTGGTGATGCCGCAGAGCGAGACGCCGGTGCCGTGCACAGCCTCGCGGACGGACCTGGCGCGCGCGAGGAGCGCCTCGAAGTCGGGGCCGGAGGTGAGCCGGATGAGCCGTCGCGCCTCCTCGGCGCCGATGGGCTCGATCCCGGCGGGCAGCGGCTTGGGAGCGGCGCTGGGGGTGGTGCTCATGGGGCCGTCACCCTACCAGCCCGGCGGCCATCGTCAACCAGGTGCCGGGAGAACGGTTGACAATGGGGACCGCGAACGCAATCCCGCGACAGAACGGGCGTTTCTCCCGCCCGACCCAGAGTCATTCCCGCCTGACCGAGAGTCCTTCCTCAGGAACACCCCGGCGCGCCCCCGCTGCACCACCCCTCCTGATAGGCCGGCCCGAGCGGCCCGCCCGTGTCGCGCCCGAACCAGCCCTCGGTCCCCCACTCCCCGGGCCACGAGACGAACCAGGCGCGCGGCCGCGGCCGGCGCCGAGGCCCGGTATTGACGATGCCGCCGGTGCCTTTCGCCCACGTCCGCCACACGACACAGTCCAGGCGCTCCGCATCGGCGGGAACGCGCGTCGCGCAGACGCGGTCGTACCAGGGCACCTCGTCGTGGTCCGCGTAGCTCGCGTGCGAGCCGCGCGCGGAGAGCGCGACCGGATGATCCCCCTCGCGCGCGAGGTCGTTCCACGCGAACCACTTGCCCGGCGCCGACCTGCGGTGGCGGGCGTACCAGGCGCCGACGGGCCGTAGCGCGCGGTCGAGCCGGACCGTCACGTGCTCCCAGTCGCCCTCGTGGTTGAAGACGGCGAGGAAGTCGTTGAACGGGTAGAAGAACCAGTACTGGACGAGGACGCCGCCGTCCTGCGCCGGGTAGACGTGCCCGTAGACGATCCAGTCGCGCGGGTCGGGGCTGCCCGGGCGTGCCGCGTGGTTCGGCCGGAGCCGCGCCACCTCGCGCCCGAGCGTGCGCAGGGCCGCGTCCCAGTTCCCGAGGAGCGACGCTTGCGTGACATGCACCTCGGGGCGCAGATCGGGCTCGAGCTGGGCGCGCGCCAGGTACCAGTCGACGTTGGCGGGCATCGCCCGCTCGCGTGGCTCGAGGAGGACGAGCGGCGCGAAGCGCGCGAGCAGCGCCTCCTCGAGCGCGTCGTCGAGGCCGTTGCCGTTGCGGTCGTCCGCGGAAGCAAGCCAGGGCTGGAGGGCGAGGGCCGCCAGGCCCCCCAGGAGGCAAAGAGCTTTGTGCATGAAGGCCCGGCCGTGCCGCCAACGCGTCCCGATCGGACGGGGAAGCGGGCGCGCGTGGCCGAGCCGCCGTCATAGGCCATGCGCCCCGGACGCGACAAGAGACGGACGGGCGGGCGGCAGCCATCTCGTCGCCTGAGCGGCTCTCCACCGCGCGAAAGGAAAAGCGGGCGCCCTCGGTGGGCGCCCGCAGTGAGGATCGCTCGCGCTGCGCGGTCACTTCACCGTGGTCGTCGCGGTGGCCACGTCGACGTCGGGGTCCTGGTCGGCGATCGTGGCGGTCCAGGTGATGGGGCCGGCGACGGTGGGCACGTAGGTGAAGGCATACGTGCCGGCCTGGAGCTGGCTCACGCTCCCCAGGGTCCCGCTCACGCCGCCTTGCGTGTACTGGACGGTGAGCGACGCGGCGCCGGGGACGACCTCGGTGACGACGACCTTGACGGACACCTTGCGGCCGACTGCCGTCCGGCCCGAGACGCGCAGCGCCGAGATGTCGTAGTCGGAGAGCGCGGGGCTCGCGCAGAAGGGATCCTTGGCGTCGATCGCGCCGTCGCAGTTGTCGTCGATGCCGTTCGTGCAGATCTCGGTGACGCCGGGGTTCACGGCCGCGTTGGCGTCGTTGCAGTCGCCGCACTGCTTGCCGGAGGGGAGCGTGCAGACGCCGTCGCACACCGCGTAGCCGTCGCCGTCGGCGTCGGGGCACGGCGGCGGAGCTGCCGCCGGGAAGTCCGTCTTGTCGCCCGGCAGCGTGAGCGCGTTGATCTCGTCGATGTTCGTGAACTTGTCGGCGTCGGAGTCGAGCGGCTCGACGGCGGTGAGGGCCGCGCTGATCCCGCTGCTGATCCTGGCTCGGACGTCCGTTCCGTAGGGATTCCAGGTGGAGGTCGAGGACGCGTGGCAGGTGGAGCAGGAATCGAGCTTCGTGTTCGCCGTGCCGTACATGCTGTTGAACGTCGAGAGGTAGCTGGACCGGCCGTGGGCGGCGAACGGGATCGCGGCGACGACGACGACGGCCAGCATCCACTTCGTGAGCCTGTGCATGGAGTCTCATCCCCTTGTTGCCGGAGCGCCCGCTCCGCGCGAAATGGGAGGTGTGCGAACCGAGCCGGTCGCCCACCTCTCGGCGGGTGAATCCCGCCGTTGCTCGTGAAGGCGGCTGCAACCCGGGCGCCATGAGCGCAGCTCGCCAAGGGCGCGAAAACACGAGATGCCGCCCTCGTGTCATTGGGCCAGATGACACATGATCGTGGGACACGGCCCAGATCCGGTAACCCAATCAGCCCTGGGCCTGCGCGGAAGCGCTCCCATGCTCGAGCCGTTCTCGGGGATCGTCTCCGGAGCACGGCCGAGACGCGCCGGCTGTCAGCCCCGCATGCCATCCTTCACTCGTGGCGAAGCTCGCTCCCAGGCACAAGACGGTCTTCGGGTGCGCGGAGTGCGGCCACGCCTCGCCCAAGTGGCTCGGCCAGTGCCCGGCGTGCCGGCAGTGGAACACGCTGCACGAGGAGGTCGCGGTCGCGGCGAGCGGCGCGCACGGGCCCTCCCGCGGCTTCGGCGCCGCCGAGCGCGCCACGCGCCCCGTTCCGCTGCACGAGGTCACCGCCAGCGAGGAGGCGCGGCTGCGCACCGGCATCGGCGAGCTCGACCGCGTGCTCGGCGGCGGCGTCGTGCCGGGCTCGCTCGTCCTGCTCGGAGGCGACCCCGGGATCGGGAAGAGCACGCTCATGCTGGCCACGCTGGAGCGCCTCGCCCGCGCGACGCCGGACAGGCCCATCCTGTACGTCTCCGGCGAGGAGTCGGCGCGACAGATCAAGATGCGCGCCGATCGCCTGGGGGTCGCGGCGGCGAACCTGCACCTCTTCCCGGAGACGGACGCGGTGAAGGTGCTGCACGCCGCCGAGCAGCTCGCGCCGGCGGTGGTGGCGGTGGACTCGATCCAGACGCAGTACCTCCCCGAGCTCCTCTCGGCGCCGGGGACGGTGACGCAGATCCGCGAGGTGACGGCGCGGCTCATGGCCTACGCCAAGACGACGGAGACGCCCACCTTCCTCGTCGGCCACGTCACGAAGGACGGCGCCATCGCGGGGCCGCGCGTCCTCGAGCACATGGTGGACACGGTCCTCTACTTCGAGGGCGGCGGCGCGCACCCGTACCGCGTGCTGCGCGCGCACAAGAACCGCTTCGGCTCGGCGAGCGAGATCGGCGTCTTCGAGATGAAGGCGGGCGGGCTCGCGGAGGTGCCGAACCCGTCCGCGCTCTTCCTCTCCGAGCGGCCGGAGGACGCGCCCGGGAGCGCCGTCGCCGCGGCCCTCTCCGGGACGCGCACCCTCCTCGTCGAGGTGCAGGCCCTCGTCTCGCCCACGAGCTTCGGAACGCCGCGCCGCACCGCGCTCGGCGTCGACTCGAACCGCGTCGCGCTCCTCGCCGCGGTGCTCGAGAAGAAGGTCGGGATCGACATCCTCGGCTGCGATCTCTTCGTGAACGTGGCGGGGGGCCTCACGCTGGACGACCCGGCCGCCGATCTCGCCTGCGTCGCCGCGC
>DASWDS010000009.1:0-17408 GCA_036395165.1 Anaeromyxobacteraceae bacterium
TACCGTGGCCGCGCCCGAGCCCGCCGCGGCGCAGCCGCCGATCCCGCTCTCGCCGCTCGACCTCGATCTCCGCGCGCCGGGCGAGGGCGCGGCGTCGCCGGACCTCGGCTCCTGGATGGAGCAGGCGGTTCCGAGCGGCGACCACGCGGTCGACTTCGCCGCCTTCGAGGCGGAGCCGCACGAGCCGGACCCGCTGGCGGACGCCACCGCCATGTGGGGCCTTCCCGCCGCGACGCCGCCCGAGCCGCCCGCCCTCGAGCTCGGACCTCGCGACCGTGAGCCCGGCACGCCGGGCGCGCCCGTGCCCGAGCCGTGGTCGCAGGCGTCGATCGCGAGCCCGAGCGAGTTCCTCGCGTTCGCCGCCGCAGTGCCCGGCGCCACCGACGCACCTCCCGGCGAGCCCGCCGAGCCGCCGCCGGTCGAGCTGGCGGAGATCACCGACGCGGACATCATCGAGGTGGGCACGGACGTGATCGAGGTGCCCGTCGCCGAGCCTTCGCCGCTCGACGATCTCGAGGCGCCTGCGCCCGAGGCGGCCCTGTTTCCGGAGCCGGCCATCGAGCCTTCCGTGGCGGAGCCTCCTGCGCTCGACCCGCGGGGCGATGCTTTCGGCGCGCCCGCCGCCGAGCTCGAGCCGCTCCCCGACGTGCCGGTGAGCCTCGATCTGACCCCTGCCCCGTTCGCCCTCTCCGCGCTGACCGAGCCGCCGGCCGCGCCCTATGCCGCGGAGTGGCAGGACGACGCCGGGCCGCCGCTGGAGACCGAGCCGCGGGGGTACGCGGAAGCGCTGCAAGATGCGCCGCCGCACGAGGACGCGGAGATACCGCAGTTCGCCGACCTGCAGCCCGAGCCCGAGCCGCCCGCGCGGCCCGAGCCGTCGAGCTACGTCATGGGCACCCACCGCGTCGTCATCCACACCTCCGACGGCCAGGTGAAGCGCGGCAGCGTGAGCGACCTCACGCTCGACGCGCCCGAGGTGCTCCTCGCGCCCCAGGCCGGCGGCGCGCTCGAGCCGCTCGCCGCCGACCAGATCAAGGCGATCTTCTTCATGTTGCCCGCCGGCGCGCAGCCGCCCTCGCCCGAGGGCAAGAAGGTGCGCGTCACCTTCCGCGACGGGCGCCAGGTGGCGGGTTACAGCCCGGACTACGATCCGCAGCGCGTCGGCTTCTTCATGATTCCAGCCGACACGCGGACGCACACGGCGCGCATCTGGGTGTACCGGTCGTCGGTTCGGCAGGTGTCGGTCAGCTGAGCCAGGCCGCGCTTCAGTTGAGCCAGCGGTCTTCCTTCTTCACGACCTTGAGGTGGCTCGCCCGGCGGCGCGCGCGGCGCTCGTACTGCCTGATCCGGAGCGACTGCCAGAAGCCGCGCAACGACCAGCCGCGCGCGTAGGCGATCATGAGCAGCTGCGCGGACAGGTGTGGCACGTAGAGGTAGACGCGCCCGAAGACGGCGTAGAGCAGGGTTCCGCCGAGCGTGAGCCAGAGCAGCGCTCTCCCCGAGATCGGCAGCGCCATCATGAAGAGGATCTGCCGCTCCGGGAAGATCATCGCCCACGCGATGATGAGCGCCGAGATGACCGGCCACGATCCGGTCCAGCCGCCGCCCAGGAGCGCCGGCCAGACCAGCCGCGCGACGAGGCAGGTCACGAACGCGGAGGCGACGGCGAAGCCGAAGAAGGTCGCGAGGAACCGGCGTGCGCCCCAGGCGAAGCACAGGTCGCGACCGAACCAGTACAGCGTCAACCCGCCGAAGAGCAGCGAGAGGGGATCGGTCTCGAAGAAGACCCAGGTGACGAGCCGCCAGAGCTGCCCGTCCCAGACGTGCCCCGGGACGAGCGCCGCCAGCTCGACGACGCCGAGGTTGCGCCCGAGCGCGCCGAGCAGGCTCGCGGCGACGATGGCGCTGATGAGGCCCCCGACCGTCGAGGGCACCCGTCCCCCGAACGTGAAGACATCACCGATGGATCGGGCGGGGCGCATCTGGGCAGAGCGGAACATAAGGGCGGCGGGGCGGACTCGCCAGCCTGCCGGGCACGCCGGGGGCCCCGCTAGCGGGCGCTCTCGCGGAAGAAGAAGAGGATGCTGAGGCAGTGGAACTCCTTGTCGGAGCTCTGCCGCACCAGCTGGTCCACGATCTCGAGCTGCGGGTTGTCGCGGATCCACTTCGTGATCCGATCGGAGAGCGCCTCGCGATCGCGCGCGAGCGTCGTCGAGAAGACCTTGAGTCCGGTGAACGCAGGGGTGGCTTCCACGTGGACGAACGTACCGGGACCGGGGCGCCCCCGCAAGAACCTCGCCGCGCGCGATCGCGCTACAGGGCCTCGAGCGCGACCGCGATCCCTTGCCCGCCGCCGATGCAGGCGCCGCCGAGCCCGTACCTCCCGCCGCGCCGGCGCAGCTCGTAGACGAGGTGCATCGTGATCCGGGCGCCGCTCGCGGCGAGGGGGTGCCCGACCGCGATGGCGCCGCCGTCCACGTTCGTGCGGTCGCGCGGCAGCGCGAGCTCCTTCTCGACGGCGAGGTACTGCGGCGCGAAGGCCTCGTTCACCTCGAACAGGTCGAAGTCGCCGAGCTTCGCCTCGGCGCGGGCGAGCGCGTTCTTGAAGGCGGCGACCGGCCCGATGCCCATGATCGTCGGATCGACGCCAGCGAAGCCCCAGTTGACGACGCGCGCGAGCGGCTGCTTGCCGTGCTTCTCGGCCCAGGCGCGCGTCGACATGACGAGCGCGCCCGCGCCGTCCGAGATGCCGCTCGCCGCGCCGGCGTGGATGACGCCGTCCTTCTTGAACACCTTGGGCAGCTTCCGCAGGGTCTCCACCGTCGTGTCGGGCCGCGGGTGCTCGTCGCGCGCGAACGAGACGGTGCCCTTCCGCGTCGCGACGTCGACGGGCGCGAGCTCCTGCGCGAGCCGTCCGCCCTCCTGCGCCGCCGCGAACCGCTTCTGCGAGAGGACGCTGTACTCGTCCACCGCGTCCTGGCCGATCCGGTACTGGTCGGCGAGCTTCTCCGCCGTCATCGCCATCGGCAGGCCGGCGTAGCTGTCCGTGAGCGCGGACCACAGCATGTCCTCGACCGGCGGCGGCTTCCCGAGCGGGAAGCCGAAGCGCGTGCCGCGCAGGACGAGCGGCGCCTGGCTCATCGACTCGGTGCCGCCCACGAGGACGACCTCGGCCTCGCCCGCGGCCAGGAGCCGCGCGCCCTGGACCACCGCCTCGAACCCGGAGCCGCACAGCCTGTTGACGGTGAGCGCGGGCGTGCTCACCGGCGCGCCGGCCCGCAGCCCCACGTGGCGCGCGAGGTAGATGGCGTCCGACGAGGTCTGCGCCACGTTCCCGAAGACGACGTGGCCGACGTGCTCGGGCGAGACGTCCGCCTGCGCCAGCGCCGCCTTCGCGGCGTGGACGCCGAGGTCGGTCGCCGACAGGTCCTTGATGGTGCCGCCCAAGGTCCCGAAGGGGGTCCGCTTCGCGGCGAGGAAGACGACGTCGCTCGAGGTGGCAGATCGCATGGTTTCTCCCTCATCGCTATCTAGCGCCGCCCAGGAGGATGTTCACGGCCGACGCCAGGAGCACCGCCGCGAAGAGCACGAGCCCGAACGCCATCGCGCTCGACCGCCGGAGCTCGCGCCGGCCCTCGGCCTCGTACCACGCCCGCGCCGCCCCGAGCCGGGCGTCGAGCGTCGTGGCGACCGCCGGCGTGCCGTGCGCCGCGGCGAAGCGCTCCACCGCCACCTCGTGCGCGGCGAGCTGCGCCTCGACGCGCGCGTTCGCGAGGCCGCCCGCCTGCACGAGCGGCGTCGTCACGGCCGGGCGCGCGAAGTTCGCCGTCAGCACGGCCGCGCCGTCGCGAAAGGGCGTGAAGAAGACGACCCGGGGCGCCTCGCTCCCGCGCGCCTGGAAGACGTCCGCGTAGGTCCCGCGGGAGGGGTCGGCGTACGCGTCCGCCTCCACGTCGTGGGCACCGAGCGGCGACCGCTCGCGCCGGATGCCGAGCGGCGCGAACCCGAGCTCCTCGAGCGCGGCGCCGACCCGGAGGCGCGCCGCCGACCGTGGCGTCGCGCCGGGCTCCCCCGACACCCTCACCGAGGGCACGACGAAGAGCGCCGCCCGCCGCGCGTAGCGCAGCATCTGGACGATCGCGAAGAGCGCGACGAGGAGGTTGAAGGTGCGCATGCCGGGAGGCCCTCGGCCGCGCCGGTGCTAGCTCTCCGCGTCGGCGGGCTTCTTCTTCCCGAGGATGCGCGCGAGGACGATGCCGATCTCGTAGAAGAGGATCATCGGCACCGCCATGAGCGCGAGGTTGAACGGGTCGCCGGTGGGGGTGATGATGGCCGCGAGCGTCACGTTCACGACGATGGCGTGCCGCCGGTACTTCGCGAGGAAGTCGGCCGACACGAGCCCGATCATCGACAGGAACGCGATGATGACGGGCACCTCGAAGATGATGCCGAACCCGAGCAGCATGGCGAGGACGAGCGAGAGCTGCTCGCTCATGGTGAGGATGGGCTTCATGTCCTCGCCCGCGATCGCGGCGAGCGCCGGGAATGCGTACGGCATGACGAGCCGGTAGCAGAAGAGCGCGCCGCCGTAGAAGAGCGCGGTCCCGGAGAGGAGGAAGGGGATGACCACCTTCCGCTCGCGCTTGTAGAGGCCGGGCGCCACGAAGAGCCAGAGCTGCCACAGCACGTAGGGCGCCGACGCGAAGATGCCGCCGTAGAGCGCCACCTTCAGGTACACCATGAACGGCTCGATGTAGCCCGTGTAGTGCAGGTAGCGCTGCCCCTCGGGGAGCGACGCCAGGACCGGCTGCATCACCCATCGGAAGAGGCGCTCCGAGAAGTAGCCGACTGCGGCCATCCCGACGCCGATGCCGAGGAGCGCGCGCAGGAGCCGCTTGCGGAGCTCCCCCAGGTGCTCGAAGAAGCTCAGCCTGACGTCGTGCTCGGGTTCGCTCGGCGCGTCGGGCGGCGGGAGCTGCTTGGCGGGCTCGGTCATGAGACCTTCGCGGCTGTCTCGGGCGGCGCCGTGCTGGGCCTCGACTCGGCGAGCGCAGCCTCGAGGCCGGGCACGTTCTGGGCGGTCGCGGCGGGGACGTCACCCTTGGTCGCCGGGACCCCACCCGCCGGGACACCCGGCGGGGCGTCGCCGGGCGCTGGCTGCTTCGCGGGGTCCACGAGCGTGGGCTTCGCGGGCTTGCTCGCGTCGGAGTAGAGCTCCGTCTCGAACTGGGATTTGAGGTCCTCGGTGGCCTTCCGGAACTCGCGGAGGCCCTTGCCGAGCTGCTTCGCGGCGTCGGGCAGCTTCTGGGGTCCGAGCAGGATCAGCGCGAGGACGAGGATGATCACCACTTCGCCCATGCCGAGGCCGAACATGTTGCCCTCTATAACATGCCGGGCGGGGCCTTGCTTTCGCGCCCCGGCTGCGACGTTGCGTCCGCTCGCGGGGGCTCCTAACGTGGGCTCGCGATGGCCTACTGGTTGCTCAAGACCGAGCCCGAGCAATACGCGTTCGAGGACCTCGTCCGCGAGCGAACGGCCGCCTGGACGGGGGTCACGAACCCTCAGGCGCAGGCCAACCTCCGGGCCATGCGGGAGGGCGATCAGGCGGTCGTCTACCACTCGGGCGAGAAGCGCGCCGTCGGCGTCGCGGAGGTGGTGAAGAGCGCCTACGCGGACCCCACCGGCGACGGCGCGGACCTCGTCTGCGTGGACGTGCGCGCCGTCGAGCCGCTCCCCGCGCCCGTCCCACTCGAGGCGCTGAAGCAGGAGCCGGCCTTCGTGGGCTCGGCGCTGCTCCGGCAAGGCCGGCTCTCCGTCGTCCCCCTCTCGCCCGCCGAGTGGAAGGCCCTCGCCCAGCTCTCGGAGGTGATCGCGAAGACGGGCGGGCTCAGGCGGAAGAAGCGGTTCTAGAGGAAGCTCCGCGAATCGCGCCGCCCCGCGACCGCCTCACATCTTGAAGCGCTTCACCTCGCTGCGCAGGACGTCCGCCTGCTGCGCGAGGTCGATGATGGACGACTCGAGGTCCTTCACCGAGTAGGTCTGCGCCTCGGCGACCTGCTTGATCTGCTCCACGGCGCCCATGACCAGCTCCGAGCCCCTGGTCTGGTCCTTCTGCGCGCGGTTCAGGTGATTCACCATCTCGCTGATCGACTCGATCGACTTCGTGATCTGCTTCGACCCGCGCGCCTGCTCCTGGCTCGAGCGCTCGACGTGCTTCGTGATGACCTTCATCTTCTCGGCGCTCTTCATGATCTGCTCCGAGCCGCGCGCCTGCTCCGCCGTCGCGGTCGCGATCTGCTGCACGGTCTCCGCGATCCGGTTGATGGCCATGGTCACCTGCTTCGACCCGCGCGCCTGCTCGATGGTGGCGCGCGCGATGGCCTTCACCATCTGCGTCGACTTCACCGAAGAGGCCTGGATCTTCTTGAGCGCGGTCTCCGCCTCCTGGCCGAGCCGCACGCCCTCCTCGACGTTTTTCACGCCGCGGTCCATCGCCGAGATCGCGTTCGCGCTCTCGTCCTGCACCGACCGGATGAGCTCGGCGATCTCCTTCGTCGAGGCGCCGGTGCGCTCGGCGAGGTCCTTGATCTCGTCGGCGACCACCGCGAACCCCTTGCCGTGCTCCCCCGACTGCGCGGCCAGGATGGCGGCGTTGAGCGCGAGCAGGTTCGTCTGCTCGGCCACCTCGTCGATGACGTTCAGGATGTTGCCGATGGTGCCGATCTTCTTGCCCAGGGAGTCGATGACGGTGGCCGCCTCCTTCGACGACCCCTTGATGCGCTCGATGCCGGCCAGGGTGCGGGAGAGCGACTCGGTGCCGAGCTCGGCGTCCTTCATGGCCTGCTCGGAGAGCTTGGCGGTCTCGTTGGCGTTCGTCTCGACCTGGCTGATCGAGACGTCCATCTCGTTCATCGACGAGCTCGTCTCCTCGGCGGTGGCGGACAGCTCCTCGATGTTCTTCGCCACCTCCTTGATCGAGTAGGTCATCTGCTCGATGGCTGCGGTGGTCTCCTCGACGCTCGCCGCGAGCGCCTGGATGTTCTCCGCCACCTCTCCGTTCGTGGCTGCCATCTGGAGGATGGAGGCGGACGACTCGTCGGCGCTCTGCGCCAGCACCTCGACGTTGTCGGCGATGCCCTTCAGCGAGGCGAGCATGTCGCTCATCGAGGCGCCGGTCTCGGCGACGCGCGCCGACACGGTCCCCGTGCCCTCCGCCACCTGCGAGCCCGTCTTGGCGATGCGCTCGATGACCTGCCCCACGCCCTCCGAGACGCCTCGGACGCGCGAGAGCGTGACGGTCAGGTTCTCGCCGATCCGGTTCAGCGACTCGGCCATGTTGCCGAGCTCGTCGTCCGAGAGCTTCTGCGCGCGCGCGCCGAGGTCGCACTCCGAAACGCGGCCGGCGACGAGGCTCATGTCCGTGAGCGGCCGGACCACGAGGCGATGCGTGAGCCACCACAGGAGCGCCGTCAGCGCGACGCCGCCGCAGACGAGCAGGGACAGGATCACCAGCTGGATGTGCGCGAGCTGGTCGTTGAGCTGGGCCGTATCGTGGCCGTGCAGGACGTAGCCGGCGAGCTGCCCCGTCGCGGCGCCGCCCGCGCGGCGGGCCTCTGCGCTCGCGTCCGCGCGCACCGGCTCGAAGAGCGCGTACACGCCGTTCATCGCGAAGAACGAGAGCTCCGGGTGGCGCGCGTGCTCGGCGAGCACGGCCTCGACCCGATCGGCGTGGACGGGCTTCACCACCTTTGCCGCGATCGACCGATCGGCGCGCAGCACGACCACGTACGCGTCGTCCTGCTCGCGGAGCACGGTCTCGATCTCCGCCGCGACGAGGTCGTCCTTCCCGGCGAGGAGGGGAGCGGCCACCTGCGCCGCGATGAGCCGCGCGTCCGACTCGGCGCGGCGGCGGAGCGCGTCCTCGAGCTCGGTTCGCACCACGCGGTTCAAGACGACGGCGGTGAGCCCGATGACGAGGACGAGCGCCGCGGTGAACGTAGCGTAGAGGGTCCGCTTCAGGCCGAGCTTGTCGATGAGCTGGAGCATGGTCGCGCGGCCCGCCGTGGATGTGGGGAAAGCGCCCCATTTACGGGGCCTTATGGCCGGCCATGCTACGCGGCCCCTGAGGGGGGGTCAATCTTGCGAGCGGCTCGGCTACTGGCCGAAGAGGTCCTGGACCTCGAGCCGCGGCTTGTCGGGCGGGTTCTCGACTGGCCTGCTCTCGGCCTTGAACGGCTCGATGACGGCCTTGCTCGCCTCGGTCGCCAGCTGCCCGGTCGCGGGGTCGATCGCGACGAACTCGATCCCGTCCGGGACCGGGAACTCGGGCTGAGGGCGATCGCGGAGCGCGCCCTGCATGTACGACAGCCAGATCGGGAGGGCGGCGCGGCCGCCCGTCTCGTACCGGCCGAGCGGCATCTCGTTCGCGTCGTACCCGAGCCACACGCCGGCGAAGAGGTCGTGCGTGAACCCGAGGAACCACGTGTCGAAGGAGTCGTTCGTCGTGCCCGTCTTCCCCGCCGCGGGCTTTCCGAGCCGCGCCGCCTGCGCGCCCGTCCCCACCGTCGCGACCTCGTGCAGGAGCGACACCGTGATGTACGCGGAGCGCGGGTCCATGACGCGCTCGACCGGCATCCGCACGGACGCGGCCGCGGCGGCGAGGCGCGCCGTGAGCGGCACCCACGCGTCGGCGGGCGCGCCGTGGTCCTCGAGGAGCCTTCCGTCGCGGTCCTGCACGCGCTTCACGAACGTGGAAGCCCGCTTCTCGCCGTAGCGGTCGAGGAGCGCGTAGACGTTCGCGAGGCCCCACAGCGTCGTGCAGGACGAGCCGATGGCGCTCCCGAGCTCGCGCTTCACCGGCGTCCCGAGCCCGACCGTCTGCGCCCACGAGACGAGCTGATCGACGCCGAGCGCCGCCGCCACCTTCACCGCCGGCAGGTTCATCGAGTGGACGAGCGCGTCGCGCAGGGTCACCTCGCCCTTGAAGGACCCGCCGAAGTTCTCGGGCTTCCACGAGACCCCCGCTGCCTCGTCGCGGTAGACGACTGGCGCGTCGGTGAGGAGCGTCGCGGGCGTGTAGCCGAGCTTCTCGATGGCACCCGAGTAGACGATGGGCTTGAACGCCGAACCCGGCTGGCGGCAGGCCTGGAAGGCGCGGTTGAACTCGGACGCGTCGAAGTCGTACCCGCCCACCATCGCGGGAACGTGCCCCGTGAACGGCTCGATCGAGACGAGCGCGCCCTGCAGCTTCGGCTCCTGCTCGAGCGCGAGCAGGACGGGTGCGTCCGGAACGAGCTTCTGCCGCTCCTTCGGCTCGCGCGCGAGGAGCTCGCCCTTCTCCACCCGCCGCACCAGGACCACGTCGCCCTCGTGCAGCGCGGTGGACGGCCGCGAGATGAGGGCGTCCGGGTAGTTCTGCTCGGGGTTCGGCTTGCGCGCCCAGCGCATCCCCGCGATGGGGAGCACGCCCTCGACGGTGCCGATGGCGATGCGCGCCAGCGCGGCCCGGTCGTCCACCGCCGTCACGATCCCGACCGCGTAGTCGCCCGGCCCCAGCGCGCCCGGGGGCCACGTCCTCGCGAGCTTCGCCGCGAGCGCGTCCCGCTCCTCGCCTTCGACGTGGGTCACCGGGCCGCCGTAGCCCTGCCGGTGGTCGACCTCCATGAGCCCGGAGAGCATGGCCGCCTGCGCGCCGCGCTGCTTCTCGAGGTCCATCGCCATCTCGACGCGCAGCCCGTCGTGCAGGATGCGGTCGTTCCCGTAGCGGTCGACGAGCTGGCGCCGCACCTGCTCCACGTAGAAGGGCGCCGTCTCGCGGAAGACGTCGTCCACCGGGTACACCTTCACCTCGTTCTCCTCCGCGGCCACGCGCTCCTCGGCCGTGATGGCCCCGTCCTCGTACATGCGCCGCACGACGTAGCGGCGGCGCGCCTTCGCGGAGTCCGGGTGGGTGAAGGGCGAGTACTTCGTGGGCGCCTGCGGCAGCCCCGCGAGGAGCGCCGCCTCGGCGAGCGTGAGGTCCTCCACGTTCTTGCGGAAGTAGTTCTCCGCGGCGGCCTGCACGCCGTAGCTGTGGTGCCCGAGGTAGACGCCGTTCAGGTAGAGCCAGAGGATCTCCTGCTTGTCGAACGCCGCCTCGAGCCGCCGCGCCAGGATGAGCTCGCGGATCTTGCGCCGGAGGTTGCGGCGCGTGCCCTCCTCGAAGCCCTCCGCGGAGACGAGGAGCGACTTCGCCGTCTGCTGCGTGATGGTCGAGCCGCCCTGCACCTTGCGGCGGAGCACGAAGGTGTTCACGGCCGCGCGGAGCGTCCCGAGCCAGTCGACGCCCCGGTGCTCGAAGAAGTTCTTGTCCTCGGAGGCGACCAGCGCCTGGACGAGCCGCTTCGGGATGCGGTCGAACGGGACCACCTTGCGCCGCTCGTCGAAGAGCTCTCCCGCGAGCTGGCCGTCGGACGAGACGAGCTCCGTGACGATGGGGGGGCGGTACTCGGCGAGCGTCGGGATGTCCGGCAGCCCGCCCGAGAAGTGGCGCCACGCGAGCGCCGCCGCGGCGGCGCCGGCGAGCGCGGCCGCGAGGACGAGGAAGGCGAGCGATGCGACGAGCCGGCGGCCGAGCCCTCGCCTCGCCGGGACCCCGTCCACCACCACCCGCGGCGGTCGCGGCGCGTTCTCTGCTGGCGGCGTGGGATCGCGGGAGACGCTCATGGAAGCTCGGAATCTATGCGCTCCGGCGCGCCCCGATCAATGCTGCGCCCCGCCCGCGCCGGGGGGCGGCGCGAGGTTCATCTTCCCGAGCACCGCCAGGAGCTCGTCCGGCACGGGCGCCTCGACCCGGAGCGGGCGCGCCGTCATGGGGTGAGGGAGCTCGAGCCTCCAGGCATGGAGGAACATGCGGCGGAGCCCCCAGCGCGTCCGCGCCACCCGGTTGAAAGGGAAGTCGCCGTAGCGCCCATCGCCCGCGACGACGTGCCCGACCGACTGGAGATGCCGCCGGATCTGGTGCGTCCGGCCCGTCTCGATGCGGAGCTGCAGGAGCGACGCCTCCCGCATCGACGAGACCACCCGGTAATGCGTGGTCGCCTCCTGGAATCTCACCCCGCGCTGCGCCTTCGACTTCGCCGTCTGCTCGTGCTCGGAGAGGGCGAGCTCGATCGTGCCCTCAGCGCGCGGCATCTTGCCCTTCACGAGCGCGAGGTAGCTCTTCTTCACGCCCTCGCCGCTGGTGAAGATCTCGGTGAGGCGGGCCATGCACCGCCGCGTCTTCGCGACGAGCACGACGCCCGAGGTCTCGCGGTCGAGCCGGTGCGCAGGCGACGGCTTGAACTCGGTCGAGGGCAGATCGGAGGCGACGCGGAGGTAGGCGCGCGCCTCCTCCACCAGCGTCGCGCCGGTGATCCCGGTGCCCGGGTGCGCCGCGAGGCCCGCCGGCTTGTTCACGGCCAGGAGGTGCTCGTCCTCGAAGAGCACGGCGAAGGTGACCTTCACCGCGCCGGGCGCCGCCCTCGGCTCGCCGGTCGCGAGGAGCCGCTCCTCGTCGCCGCGGACGAGCACCGCGTCGCCCTCCGCGAGGACCTGCTCGCCGTGCCCGCGCGCGCCGTTCACCCGCACCTTGCGCGTGCGCAGGAGCTTGTAGATGTGGCTGAGCGGCACGTCCTTGAGGGCGCGGCGCAGGAACTTGTCGAGCCGCTGCCCCGCGGCGTCGGCGCTGACCTTCATCTCGATCACGGCCCCTTCTTACAACAGCTCGAGCTGCTCGCGCTCGACGAGCGGCTCGGCGCGCACGCCCTCCTTGCGCAGCGACGCCGCGAGCTCGCGGGCGTAGCCGTGCACGGTGAGGACCCGCGCCGCCCCACTCGCCCGGGCGTAGCGGAGCAGCGACGGGTAGTCGGCGTGATCGGAGAGCGGGAAGGCGGCGTCCGCGCCGCGGAAGCCACGCCGGCCGTCCATGGCCCAGCCGGTGAGGACCGCCGTCCGCCGGTGCTCGATGCGGAGGATGGGCGAGGTGCGCGCCAGGTGCGGCGGCGCCACCACCACCTCGCCCGGCGCCGGCCCCTCCGGCCCGAGCAGCTCGACGTTCGGGAGGGACACGCCCTGCGCCTCGTAGACCTTGTTCACCGCGTGGATGACCGGGTGCGCGCGGCAGCGGTAGCCCGCGCCACCGAGGTATTTCAGGATCTCCTGCGCCTTCCCCAGCGCATACCCGAGGAGGACCGGCGTCGCGCCGTCCGAGAGCGCGTCGTCCACGAAGCGGCGGACCGCGGCGAGCACCTCGTCCTTGGGCGGGAAGACGTAGCGCGGGAGGCCGAAGGTGGACTCGAGTGCGACGTGCTCGTCCTCGAGTCCACCTTCGGCTGCTCCGCGGTGAGCGTCGGCTCGAGGCAAAGGTCGCCCGAGTAGCCGAGCGCGACGCCGTCGCGCACGACGCGCAGCTGCGCCGAGCCGAGGACGTGCCCGGCCGGGAAGAGCTCGAGGGTGAGGTCGCCGAGCCCGAAGGGCTGGCGGTAGGCGACCGGCAGCGCCTCGCCCTTCACCTTCGAGCCCAGGCGATGGCGCATGAGCGCGACCGTGGGCGGCGTCGCGATGGTGCGGTCGTGCCGGGCGATGTGGTCACCGTGCGCGTGCGAGACGAAGGCGCACTCCGACCGGCGGTGCGCGTCGAGGAACAGGCCGCTCTCCGCGACCTTCAGCTGACCCCTCGAGAGCTCGATCGGCAGGCGCCTCACAGGGCGCCTTCTTACCTCACGGGGCCGACACGGATCACCTGCCCGATGCCGGGCCTACGCCGGGATGGCCCCGGCGCGCGCGTGCAGGGCGCTCCCGACCTCGCCGAGGACGATGCCGAGGACGATGAGCGCGCCGCCCACCCACTGCTCCGGGTCGAGCCGCTCGCCGCCCACGAAGTGGGAGAAGAGCGCCGCCGCCACCGGCTCGAGGGAGAAGACGAGCGCGGCTCGGACCGCGGTCGTGTGGCGCTGCGCCCAGTTCATGACGAAGAAGGCGCCCGCGGTCATCGCGACACCGGTGTAGGCCACCGTCCCCCACAGCGCGGGCGTGGAGGAGAGCATCGCGTCGTCGAGCGGCGCGACGAGGACGGCGAGCCCGAAGGTCGTCGTCACCTGCACGAGCGTGAGGATGGCGAGCGGATGCCGCGACGACCACTCCGACGTGTAGATGATCTGGAAGGCGTAAGCGACGGCGCAGCCGACGGTGAGGAGGTCGCCGAGGCGGACGTCCGCCGCGACGCCGCCCTGGAACACCTGCGTGAGCGCGCACAGCCCGAGCACCGCGAGGCCGACGCCCACCCACGCCGCCGTGGGGACGCGCCGCCGCAGGAGGAAGCGGGCGACGAACGGGACGATGAGGACGGCGAGCCCGGTGAGGAACCCCGAGCGCGCGGGCGTCGTCCACCGGAGCCCCTGGGTCTGCAGCTCGAACCCCGCGAACATGGCGACGCCCAGGAGGAGCCCGTGCCGCACGGCCTCGCGCGTGGGGCGGTCGCGGCGCCAGAGGACGACGAGCGCGACCGCGCCCGAGGCGACCGCGAACCGGAGCACGAGGAACACGCCCGCCGAGGTGCCCTCGAGCACGTTCTTCACGAGGAGGAAGGTCGTCCCCCAGGCGAGCGTGAGCAGCAGGAGGGCGAGATCGGCCACGGGCGCGCCCTTCTACACCTACGCGTAGAAGAAGACGACGCCGAGCACGGCGTGGACGGCGAGCAGCATCGAGACGAGGAGGGCGTCGAGCGGCGAGAGCCTCGCGAGGAGCTTCACGCCGCGAGCCTAAACCGATACGCGCCGCCGTCCAGCGCGCGGCTCACCTCGCCGCGCGCCTCGAGCACCTCGAGGTTCGCGATGGTCTCCGAGACCACGAGGAAGAGGTCGCGCGCGCCGGCCCACGGGAAGAGCGCCTGCGTCACCTCGTGGGCCGTGAGCGGCCCCTTCCCGAGCACGTCCCGGATCTTGCCCTGCCGCTTGCCGTAGAAGTGGAGGAGCCCGTCGATGACGCGCCGGTGCTGGCCGAAGGGCGGCCCATGCCCGGGCAGCACGAGCTCCACGTCCATCTCGTACAGGCGCCCGATCGACTCGAGGTAGGCGAGGAGCGGCCTGAAGGCGCCGTCCTCGCCGTTCGGCCCGAGCTCGATGATGGGATTGGGCGACACCTTCTCGAGGAGGTGGTCGCCGGAGAAGAAGAGGCGGTGGCGCCGGTCGTAGAGGCAGACGAGGCCCGGCGTGTGGCCGGGCATGTGGTGCACCTCGAGCGAGAGGTACTTCGCGTGCAGGACCTCGCCCGCCTCCAGCGGCGTCACCTCCGCGATGCGCCGCGCCATGGCGAAGCCGGCGCCGACCTCCTTCCCGGCCGCGGCGAGCGCGTCCGCCGGGACGCCCAGCTTCGCCAGGTAGGCGGCGTAGAGCGGGAACCGGTCGCGCCAGCGCCACCCCGACTCGGCCACCTTCGGGATGTCGGCCCGGTGCGCGAAGACGGGGATGGGCCTCCCGGCGCGCTCGATCACGGTCCGCGCCGCGCCGTAGTGGTCGACGTGTCCGTGCGAGAGGACGATGCGCGTCACCTCGTCGAAGCGGCGGCGTGCGCGCGCGAACCCGTCGGCGAGGACCGCCTCCGCCGCCGGCGTGCCGAGGCCGGCGTCGAACATGAGGAGCCCGTCTCTCTCCTGCTCGACGAGGTAGACGTTGACGGGCCCACCCGCCTGCGGGAACGGGACCGGGATCGGGATCCGGTGGATCCCGAGGTCGGCGAGATCGGCCTCGGTCATCGCGCGCGGCCGCTACTTCGAGGCCTTGACCTTGGCGCGCAGCTCGGGGAGCGCCTTGAAGAGGTCGGCGACAAGGCCGTAGTCGGCGAGCTGGAAGATGGGCGCCTCGGGGTCCTTGTTCACGGCCACGATCACCTTCGAGCCCTTCATCCCCGCGAGGTGCTGGATCGCGCCCGAGATGCCGGCCGCGACGTAGAGCTCCGGCGCGACCACCTTCCCCGTCTGGCCGACCTGCCAGTCGTTCGGCACCCAGCCCGCGTCCACGGCGGCGCGGCTCGCGCCCACCGCCGCGCCGAGCTCGTCCGCGAGCGCCTCGACCTCCTTGAAGTCGCCCTTCGTGCCGCGCCCGCCGGAGACGACGACGCGCGCCTCCGTGAGCTCCGGCCGCGCGCTCTTCACCTCCCTGAACTCGACGAAGCGCGTCTTGAGCGCGCCCGCGTCGACGCCCACCGCGAGGGACGCGACGCTCCCGGTCCCCTCCTTCGCCGCAGGCGGGAACTCCGTGGGACGCACCGTGAAGACCTTCACCGGCGTCGCGAGCTCGACCTCCGCGAGCACGTTGCCCGCCCACATCGGCCGGCGGAACGTGACCTGCGCGCCGTCCCCGCCGAAGCCGAGCACCTCGGTGGCCATGGCCGCGCCGAGGCGCGCCGCTGCGCGCGGCAGGAGGTCCTTGCCGAAGGCGGTCGCGGCGGCGCAGAGGTAGCCCGCCTGGACCGCCCTCACCGCGTCGGCCACCACCGGCGCGTAGGCCTCGGCGAGGTAGTGCTCGAGCGCGGGCGCCTCCGCGACCTGCACGTCGGCGTAGCCCGAGAGCTCCGCCGCGGCCGCCTGCGCGCCCTTCCCGAGGACGAGGACATGCAGCTTGCCGCCGACCCGACGCGCGAGCTCCCTCCCCGCGCCGAGCGCGTGCAGCGTGGCCTTCTTGACCGTTCCCGAGACCTGCTCCGCGACGACGAGGACGTTCGCCATGGTGTCTCCCTAGAGGACCTTCGCCTCGCCGTGCAGCTTGGCCCACAGCTCGTTCACGTCCGCGACCTTGACGCCGCCCTTCCGCTTCGGCGGCTCGGAGAGCTTCTTCACGACGACCTTCGGGGTGAGGTCGACGCCCAGGCTGGCGGAGGGGATCTCCTTCACCTCCTTCTTCTTCGCCTTCATGATCCCGGGCAGCGAGGCGAAGCGCGGCTTGTTGAGGCGCAGGTCGGTCGTGACGACCGCGGGCAGCCCGACCTCAAGGGTCTCGACGCCGCCGTCCACCTCGCGCACGACGCTGAGCTTCTTGCCGTCGCCGGAGAGGACGAGGCCGGGCTGCTTCTTCTGCTCAGCCTCGCTCTCGAGGCTCTCGGTCTTCGAGGCGAAGGTGGCCTGACCGACGCCCATCCGCTCCGCCAGGTACTGCCCGGTCTGGTTCTGGTCGTCGTCGATGGACTGCTTGCCGAGGATGACGAGGTCGGGCTTCTCGCCCTCGACGAGCTTCGCGAGGATGGCGGAGGCAACCACGGGGTCGAGCGCGCCGTCGTGCTGCACGAGGAGCCCGCGGTCGGCCCCCATGGCGAGCGCAGCGCGGATCTCGGTCATCGACTTCGGCCCGCCGATGGAGACGACGACGATCTCGCCGCCGTGCTTCTCCTTCAGGCGCAGCGCCTCCTCGACGGCGATCTCGTCGAAGGGGTTGAGCTTGTAGTTCACCCCCTCCGTGACGATGCCGCTGCCGTCGGGCTTCACCCGGATCTTCGACTCGGGGTCCTCGACGCGCTTCGCGGCCACCAGGATCTTGAGCGGCATCTCGTCTCCGTTGACTCTGGAATCAATGGGTGGTCGGCCCTGATATTGCGCACCGCATCATCGGGCCGCAAGCGAAATGGAGCGGCCCAGCATAGGTTCGGGACCAGCGCGCCTCCGCTCGCCCTTTCGGGTGCGCGGGCGCCGCCCTCCTCGCGGTGGGGTGCGCGAGGATGCCGTAACATGCCGTGGATGCCACGCCTCCACCCCGGGTACCTCGTCTTCGCCCTGACCGTCTTCGCGGCGGTCGCGGTCGGCGCGACGGGCGGCATCCTCCTCGCGCGCCACCGCGCGGCCGCGCTCGACGCGATCGCCGACCGGCAGGCGCTCGTCGTCTCCTTGCAGGCCCGCCTCATCGACGTGGAGGTGACGCGCCTCCTCGGCGAGATGCAGCGGCTCTCGCAGCTCGCCGAGGTGGACCTCGCCGACCAGAACCTCGAGCCGGAGAAGCGCGTCATCAAGATCGCGCGGCGTGACACCGTCCTGTTCTCGGTCGCCATCATGGTCCTCGACTCGATGGGCAAGGTCCTCTGGTCGGAGCCGCAGGGGACGACGCTCGGCGCGAGCGGCGCTGCGCTCGTGGGCGAGGCGCGCGGCCGCGGCCGCGCCGTCCTGTCGCTCTCCTCGGGCGAGATCGACGTCGCGGCGCCCATCGCCGGGCGCGGCGCCATCGTGGGGAAGGTCTCGACCGCGAGCCGCGATCTCTTCGGCGAGGGGCTCCACCGCACGCTGCGGCGCGGCGGCGGGGTGGCGCTCCTGCAGGTCGCCCACGGCGGGACGGGAGCGTTCCCCGGCGCGGCGAGCTCGGGCGGCAGCGCGGCGCCCTCGTGCGCGACGGCGAACGCTCCCGAGCTCG
>DASWDS010000010.1:0-7411 GCA_036395165.1 Anaeromyxobacteraceae bacterium
CGAGCAAAGCTCGTGCAGGCGCTACCGCGCCTGCGCTCCGATCAACGCCCCACCCCGCAGGTCCGGGTCCCATGCGCATGCGCGCGCGGCTTCGCCGCACCCGCGCATGCGCCCCGGCGCGCTCGCTTCGCTCGCGTGTCCCGAACGCTCGTTCAGACGGCCGGCGCGGCCTCGGACGAAGGCGGCGGCAGCTTGGGCGCGCCGTCGACGTGGGGCGCGCCCGCCGGCAGCTTGCGGAAGAACGCCTCCGCGTCGTCGAGCCGCAGCGCCTCGCGCAGCACCTCGTCGGTGTGCTCGACGAGGACGATCTCCAGCTGATCGCGGATCTTCCTCGGGATCTCGCGGACGTCCTTCCCGTTCTCCTTCGGGATGATGATCTTCTTGATCCCGCCGCGGTGCGCAGCGAGCACCTTCTCCTTGAGGCCGCCGATGGGCAGCACGCGCCCGCGCAGCGTGATCTCGCCGGTCATCGCCACGTCCTTGCGGACGGGGAAGCGGCAGAGCGCCGAGACGAGCGTGGTCGCCATGGTGATGCCCGCCGACGGCCCGTCCTTCGGGATGGCGCCCTCCGGCACGTGGACGTGGATGTCCATGTTCTCGATGAAGCGCTTGTCGAGGCCGAGCACCTCGGCGCGCGAGCGGACGTAGCTCATCGCCGCCTGGGCCGACTCCTGCATCACCTCGCCCAGCTTGCCCGTGATCATGAGCTTGCCCTTGCCGGGCATCACGGTCGCCTCGATGGTGAGCAGCTCGCCACCGAGCTCGGTCCAGGCGAGACCGGTCGTGAGGCCGATCTGGTCCTCCGCCTCGACCGTGCCGTACCGGAAGCGCTGCGGCCCGAGGAAGCGCTGCACCGCCTTTGGCCCCACGACGTACTTCTTCTCGGGGCCGGTCTTGAGGACGTCCTTCGCGATCTTCCGGAAGATGCTGGCGATCTCGCGCTCGAGCGAGCGGACGCCGGACTCCTTCGTGTAGTGGTGCACGAGGTTCCGGATCGCGTCGTCGCGTAGAGCGACGGAGACGCCGTCGAGCCCGTTCGCCTCCATCTGCTTCGGCACGAGGTACCGCCGCGCGATGGAGAGCTTCTCGAGGTCGGTGTAGCCGGCGATCCGGATGACCTCCATGCGGTCCTGCAGCGGAGCGGGGATGCCGCCCATCGTGTTCGCCGTGCAGATGAACATGACCTTCGAGAGGTCGTAGTCGAGGTCGAGGTAGTGGTCGGCGAAGTTGAAGTTCTGCTCGGGATCGAGCACCTCGAGCAGCGCCGCGGAAGGGTCGCCGCGGAAGTCGGTCGACATCTTGTCGACCTCGTCGAGCAGGAAGACCGGGTTCCCCGACCCCGCCTTCTTGAGCGACTGGATGATCTTGCCGGGCAGCGCGCCGATGTAGGTGCGCCGGTGTCCGCGGATCTCCGCCTCGTCGCGGACGCCGCCGAGGCTGATGCGCACGAACTTGCGGTTCATCGAGCGCGCGATCGACTTCGCGAGCGACGTCTTGCCGACGCCGGGGGGGCCGACGAAGCAGAGGATGGGACCCTTGATCTTGTCGACGAGCTTCTGGACCGCGAGGTACTCGAGGATGCGCTGCTTCGGCTTCTTCAGGCCGTAGTGGTCCTCGTCCAGGATCCGCTCGGCCTCGCCGATGTCGAGCTTGTCCTCGGTGTACTCGTACCAGGGGAGCGACAGGATCCAGTCGATGTAGTTGCGGACGACCGTGGCCTCGGCGCTCATCGGGCTCATCATCTTGAGCTTCTTGAGCTCCTTCTTGGCCTTGAGGGCCGCCTCCTTCGACATCTTCTTGTTCTTGATCTTCTCTTCGAGCTCCTGGATCTCGTTCTTGAACTCGTCGCGCTCGCCGAGCTCCTTCTGGATCGCCTGCATCTGCTCGTTGAGGTAGTACTCCTTCTGCGTCTTCTCCATCTGCTTCTTGACGCGGGTGCGGATCTTCTTCTCGACCTGCAGGATCTCGATCTCGCCCTGCATCAGCTCGTAGAGCTTCTCGAGCCGCTTCTGCGGGGACTCGGTCTCGAGGATCGCCTGCTTGTCGTTCAGCTTGAGCGAGAGGTGGGCGACGATGGTGTCGGAGAGGCGCGCCGGGTCGTCGATGGTCGAGACGCTCATCAGCATCTCGGGCGGGATCCGCTTGTTGAGCTTGACGTAGGCCTCGAACGTCGAGTGAACGGAGCGCATCAGCGCCTCGAGCTCGACGGTGCGCTCCACCGGCTCCTCGATCTCCTCCGCCTCGACCTGGAAGAACCGCTCGGCCGAGACGAAGCGGCGCACGCGCGCGCGCTTCTTCCCCTCGACGAGCACCTTCACCGTGCCGTCCGGCAGGCGGAGCAGCTGGATGAGCGTGCCCACCGTCCCGACGGGGAAGATGTCCTCCTCCGTCGGCTCGTTCGTCTTCGCCTTCTTCTGAGCACAGAGGAGGATCGCCTTGTCCGTCCCCATCGCCTCCTCGAGGGCCGCGATCGACTTCTCGCGCCCGACGAAGAGCGGGACGACCATGTGCGGAAACACGATGATGTCGCGCAGCGGGAGCAGCGGCAGCCCCCGCAGCTTGGGCTTGCCGTCCCGCTTGCCGTCGTCGTTGCGGAAGAACATGGACATCGCTCGCTTCGCTCCTGTCGGTGGGGACCGAGAAGACACTACCACCCTCAACACGTGACCCGCCTCTCTTGTTCGGCACGGGGGTGTTCGTCAAAGAGAGTTCGGTGGCGCAGTCGAAAACCCGCTGCGCGCAGTGCTTGTGCGAGCCGCGGGCGTCAGGCGCTCGCCCGTGAGCACTCCCGTCCGGGGCCCGTCCGGGCGACACCTTCGGCGTCCGGAACCGCGAGGGGGCCGGCATCGCCAGCCCCCTCGGGACGTCCGTCGTTTGAAGACGCTTCAGGCGCTCTCGGCTTCCTTTTGCATCACCACCAGCGGCGCCTCGCTCTTGTTGATGACGTCCTCGGAGATGACGATCTCCCGGACGTTCCGCTTGCTCGGCACGTCGTACATGATGTCGAGCATCGCGTTCTCGAGGATGGCGCGCAGGCCGCGGGCGCCGGCCTTGTTCTTGAGCGCGGCGCGGGCGATGGCCTCGAGCGCGCCGTCGGTGAACTTGAGCTGCACGCCGTCCATCTCGAGCAGCTTCTTGTACTGCTTCACGAGCGCGTTGCGCGGCTTGGTCAGGATCTCGATGAGCGAGGCTTCGTCGAGCTCCTCGAGGCTCGTCACCACCGGCAGGCGCCCCACGAACTCGGGGATCATGCCGAACTTGAGGAGGTCGTCCGGCTCGACCATCGCGAGGAGCTCGCCGATGTTCTTCTCCGTCTTCGACTTCACGTCCGAGCCGAACCCGAGGCTCTTGCCACCGATGCGCCGCTCGATGATGGCCTCGAGCCCGCAAAAGGCGCCGCCGCAGATGAAGAGGATGTTGGTCGTGTCGACCTGCAGGAACTCCTGCTGCGGGTGCTTGCGCCCGCCCTTCGGCGGCACGTTGGCGACGGTGCCCTCGATGATCTTGAGGAGCGCCTGCTGCACGCCCTCGCCCGACACGTCGCGGGTGATGGAGGGGTTCTCGCTCTTGCGCGCGATCTTGTCGATCTCGTCGATGTAGACGATGCCCTTCTGCGCCCGCTCGATGTCGTGATCGGCGGCCTGCAGGAGGTTCACGATGATGTTCTCGACGTCCTCGCCGACGTAGCCCGCCTCGGTGAGGCAGGTCGCGTCGGCGATGGTGAACGGGACGTTCAGGATCTTCGCGAGCGTCTGCGCCAGGAGCGTCTTGCCGGAGCCGGTGGGGCCGAGCAGGAGGATGTTCGACTTCTGCAGCTCGACGTCGTCGACGCTGATCCGCGTCTCGATGCGCTTGTAGTGGTTGTGGACGGCGACCGCGAGCGTCTTCTTCGCCCGCTCCTGGCCGATCACGTACTCGTCGAGGATGGTCTTGATCTCGGAGGGGCGCGGGATGCGCACCTTCTGGTCGCGCTTCTCCTCTCCGGCGATCTCCTCGGCGATGATGTCGTTGCAGAGCCCGATGCACTCGTCGCAGATGTACACGGTGGGGCCAGCGATGAGCTTCTTCACCTCCTTCTGCGACTTCCCGCAGAAGCTGCAGCAGAGGGTTTCGCGCTTCTCCAAGACCGCCTCCTTGCCTGCCCCGTGGGGGTCACCCGCGCGCCCCCTTCTCACATCTTACTAAGGCTTCTTCTCGGATGCCGGGGGGAGCCGATGCCGGTGCACGATCACCTCGTCGATCAACCCGTATTCCTTCGCTTCTCCGGGACCCATGAAGTAGTCCCGGTCGGTGTCCTTCTCGATCCGCTCGAGCCCCTGACCCGTGTGGCGGGACAGGATCTCGTTGAGCTTCTGCTTCAGGCGGAGCGCCTCGCGCGCGTGGATCTCGATGTCCGTCCCCTGGCCCTGGAAGCCGCCCGAGAGCTGGTGGATCATGATGCGCGCGTTCGGCACCGCGAAGCGCTTTCCCCTCGCGCCGCCCGCGAGCAGGAACGCCCCCATCGACGCCGCCTGCCCGAGGCAGATCGTGGACACCTGCGGCTTCACGTACTGCATCGTGTCGTAGATGGCGAGGCCCGAGGTCACGGACCCGCCGGGGCTGTTGATGTAGAGCGAGATGTCCTTGTCCGGGTCCTCGGACTCGAGGAAGAGCAGCTGCGCGATGATCACGTTCGCGACGTCGTCGTCGACGGGCGTGCCGAGGAAGACGATGCGGTCCTTGAGGAGCCGCGAGTAGATGTCGTAGCTGCGCTCGCCGCGGTGCGTCTGCTCCACGACGAAAGGCATCGGAACGTAAGGCATGGAAAGGATCCCCGTGTCGCGCGCGGCCGCCGGGCGGCGGCCGATTATTCGAGCTTAGCCTCGGAGGTCAACAAGGCAAGCGCCTTGTCCTCCCTGATCCTGTTGCTTAGCGCGGCTCGCGCATCGCCGCCGCGCATCTGCTGCTGCACCTTGGCGAGGGGGACGTCGAGATCGCCCGCCGTCCGCGCGATCTCGGCCTGCATGTCCTCCTCCGTGACCTCGATCTTCTCCGCTTCGGCGATCGCCTCGAGGAGCAGCGCGCCCTTGACCTGCAGCAGCGCCTGCTCGCGCAGGTCGGCGCGCAGGCGCGGCACGTCGAGCCCCATCTGGCGGATGTCGAGACCCTGGCGCGCGAACCGATCGGCCGCGCTCTGGAGCATGAGCTCGATGGCGCGCTCCACCAGCGCCGGCGGAACCTCGAAGTCGTTCTTCGCCAGCGCCGCCTTCACGATCGAGTCCTTCAGCTCGGCGTCGGAGCGCCGCCGCTCGCGCTTCGTGATGTCCTCGCGGATGCGCGCGCGCAGCTTCTCGAGCGTGTCCACGCCCTCGAGGCCAACGTCCTTCGCGAGCTCGTCGTCGAGGCTCGGCAGATGGCGCGTCTTGAGCGCCTTCAGCGCGACCGTGAAGTGCGCCACCTTCCCTCGCAGCGCCTCGACGCGGTGGTCGGCCGGGAACGCGTGCTCGACCTCGACGATCTCCCCGAGCTTCTTCCCCGCGAGCTGCGGGAAGAAGCCGTCCGAGAGCTCGCCCGGGCCGACCCGGACCGTGACCCCTTCGGCCTTGCCGCCCTCGAACGGCTGCCCGCCGACCGTTGCATCGTGATCGACGACCGCATAGTCGCCCTCCTGCGCCTCGAACCGGCCCTCGACGGGGACGAGCTGCGCGAGGCCGTCCTGGATCCGCGTCAGCTCGTCCGCGACCATCTGGTCGGTCACCTCGACCGGCCGGCGCTTCGCCTCGAGGCCCTTGTAGTCCTTCGGCTCGAGCTTGGGCTTCACCTCCACGCGGGCCGTGAACCGGAACGGCTGGGCGTGCTGGAGCCCGGGCTCGGTCACGTCCACCCGCGGCGCGGCGACCGCCTCGATGTTTTCCTGGCGCACGGCGTCGCCGAAGGTCGTGGTCACGAGCTTCTCGACCACGTCGCGCTCCACCTCGTCGCGGAAGTGGCGCTCGAGCACCTTGCGTGGCACCTTGCCGGCGCGGAACCCCCGCAGCTTCACCCGCCGGCCCAGGCTGGCGTAGGCGCGGTCGAGCTCCTCGCCGACGCGCGCCGGGTCGACCTCGACGGTGACCTTCTTCTCGATGGGAGAGACGGCTTCGACCTCGATCTTCATGGGGCTCTCGGATCGTGCTGGGAATGGAAGCGGGTGGGTAGGTACGTGCCCTGCCGCGCGGGGTCAAGGGAAATGGGCGAGGAGGGACTCGAACCCTCATGCCTTGCGGCACCGGATCCTAAGTCCGGCGCGTCTGCCAGTTCCGCCACCCGCCCCGGCCGCCTTTGTTACCATGGGCACGGCTCGGTTCACTGCCGCGCCGGTTCCGTAGTATCCGTACTTCGAGGATCCGCCGTGGACGCTCCGCATCGACATCCGCCCGAGGCCGCCTGCCCGCCCACCTGCCCTGGGTGGTCCGAGGGCGCGCTCCACCTCTTCTCGCTCCAGCACCGCTACGCCGACATGCTCGCCGCCTGCCAGGCCGCGGAGGCGGTCGAGGCCGTCACCGTGAACCCCTCGGCGCACGGCGTGAAGCTGCCCGACTACCTGGCGGAGGAGGAGCTCGTTCGCCTGAACCTCATGGTCGGCCGCGACACGTCCGAGCTGCTCATGGACGAGTGGGGCCTCCACTGCACCCTCACCTTCCGCGGCCGCCGCTTCGACTGCGCCCTCCCGTGGCCGTCGGTGCTCGCCGGGACCCTCCGCCCGCCCGCCAGGCCCCGCCCCAGGTTCGAGGTGATCGAGGGCGGCAAGAAGGACTAGCCTCGAGCGCCGGAAAAAGAAACGGGGACCCGTCGCCGGGTCCCCGTTACTCGTTGGTGAGCGCAGAAGGAATCGAACCTTCAACCTATGGATTAAGAGTCCATTGCTCTGCCAGTTGAGCTATGCGCCCGAGCTCTCGAAGGGTCGCGGATCTACACTGGCCCCAGCGCGGTGTCAACGGGTCTCGCCGGACAGATGCAGGTTGGTTTGGCAGAGCGCACGGAGCGCTTCCCGCGCCGCGCAGCCCCGAACTGCGGTGGACTCGATCAGCAGCGCGAGCCGCGCTCGGGGATCGCTTCGCGCGGGAACCGTTCTGCGCGCCACGATCGCTGCTGCACGCGTGCTCATCTGCCGCTGGAGCTTTCGCTGCGCGATGCCGTGAGATCGGAGCTGCTGGGCTCGCGGGCTCGTGACGACGTCGAGAGGGGCTAGGCTTGACTCGCCCGCAGCGCTCCGACAGCATCCTTTGCCATGCTCGAGATGACGGAGTCACCGGGCTCCGCCGCCCGGCCTGCAACGCCCACGGAGGTGGCTAGCCCGCGACCGCGCCGAGCCGGTGCAGGCCCGCGTGCTTGGCTGGCGCGGGGTTGGGTCCAGACCGCGTGTGGCGTCGCGGTGACCCTGTGGGCCGTG
>DASWDS010000011.1:0-2555 GCA_036395165.1 Anaeromyxobacteraceae bacterium
GGCGGCGCTCCCGGGCCTCGCCGCCGGCGCCGAGCCCCTCCGTGCGATGACCTGCGTCGGCGCGGCCGGGCTCGTGGTCGTGGCGATCGACGACCCCGGCCTCGCGGCCTCCTGCGTCGAGACCGACAGCAGGGTGCTCGCCCGCGCGCTGGAGCTGCCGTGCGTCGAGCCCTCCGACGCCCGCGAGTGCAGGGAGCACCTCGCGGCGGCGCTGGAGCTCTCGGAGCTGTGGGACACCCCGGTGGTGCTCCGGCTCACGGTCCGCACGGCGCTCGGCGCGAGGGCCGCGCCGATCGGGACGGCCACCGCCGCGCGCGCGGCGGGGCTGCGCCGAGGGCGCGAGCGCGCGGTGATCTCGCTGGAGCAGGGGCTGCGCCTGCGCGTGCGCTCCGAGGAGCGGCGCGCGCAGCTCGCCGCCCATGGCGCCGACAGCCCGCTCAACCGCGTGGAGCTCCGTTCTGAGGAGCTCGGCGTCATCACGAGCGGCGCCGCCTACCACGACGTCCGCGAGGCGCTTCCGGACGCGTCGGTGCTGAAGCTCGGCCTCTCCTTCCCGCTCCCGACCGAGCTCGTGCGCGACTTCGCTCGTCGCGTCGAGGAGGTGGTGGTGGTCGAGGAGCTCGAGCCGGTCGTCGAGTCGGAGCTGCGCGCGCTCGGCATCGCCTGCCGCGGCAAGGACCGCTTGCCGCGCACGGGCGAGCTCGGCCCCGACCTCCTCGCGCGCGCGCTCCGGGGCGCGCCGGCAGCCCGGCGCCGCGAGGACGTCCCGCCGCGGCCGCCCGAGGCGTGCGCGGGGTGCCCGCAGCGCGCCGTCCTCCAGGCGCTGAAGGGGCTGCACGTGAGCGTCGCCGGCGAGCTCGGCTGCTCCGTCCTCGGCGCGGAGGCGCCGCTCGGGGTGGTCGACCGGGCGATCGGCGCCGGCTCGGCCGCCGCGGTCGCCCGCGGGGCGGAGGCCGTCCTCGGCGAGCGGATCCGCGGCCGGCAGGTGGCGCTCATGGGCGAGAGCGCGCTCGTCCGCGGCGGGGCGCCGGCGCTCGCGCACGCGGTGGCCAGCGCCGGCGGCGGGACCATCGTCGTCGTCGCGGATGGCGAGAGCGCCACCCGCGCGAGCGCATCCGTCGACGTCGCGGCGCTGGCGCGTGCGCTCGGCGCCCGGCGGGTGCGCGAGGTGGACGCGCTCGACCTCGCCACGCTGGAGCGGGCGCTCCGGGAGGAGCTCGCCGCGCCGGAGCTGTCGGTGGTCATCGCGCGCGGGCGCTGCCCGGTCGCCGAGCCCGAGCCGCGCCCGGCGAGCGGCGTGGGCGCGCCGCGCTGCAACCGCTGCGGCGCCTGCCTTCGGCTGGGGTGCCCGGCCCTCTCCGAGGGGGAGGAAGCGATGGAGATCGACGCGGGCCTCTGCGCCGGGTGTGGGCTCTGCGCGCAGGTGTGCCGGGCCGGGGCGATCTCGAGCGCGCAGGAGCTGCCATGAGCGGCCACGTGACGAGCGTCGTGCTGGTGGGCGTCCTCGGACAGCCGGTCGTCGCGACCGCGCGCGTCCTCGCCGAGGCGGCGCTCCAGGCCGGCCTCGACGTGAGCCTCTCCGAGTGCCCCGCCAAAGCGCTCCAGGGTGGATCGATCGCCGCCTACGTGCGCATGGGCGAGGAGGTGCGCTCTCCGCTCGTCGGCGACGGCGGGGCGGACGTCCTCGTCGCGTTCGAGCAGATCGAGGCGCTGCGCGCCGCGCACCTGCTCTCGCCGGACGGGTTCGCGGTGGTGAACGAGCGCCTCGTCCCGACCTGGCGCATGCGGGCGCGGCTCGACCCGGCGCCCCCGGACGTCACCGCGCGGCTCATGGCGGTGACGCCGCGCGTGGTGGGCGTGCGCGCGGAGGCCCTCGTGCGCAGGGCCGACGATGCGCTCCTCCTCGGCTTCGCCCTCCTCGGCGTCGTCTCGTCGCTCCTGCCGGTGTCCCGGGAGGCGTTCGACGCGGCGCTGGCGTCCACGGGGCCGGGGCTCGAGGCGCGCCGTCACGCGCTCTCGCGCGGGCGGCAGCTCTTCGAGGCGCTGCCCGCTCACCTCACGGCTGCGCCCCGTCGCGAGACGGGGTAGAAAGGCGCCCGGGCCGGACCGGCCCGCCTGGCGGGCACATCGCATGGGGCCGATCCGGAGCATGCCAGAGCTCATCGAGCGTGCGGTCGCGCTCGGACCGTGCCGGCTCGTCGTGCCGGGCGCCGAGTCCGAGAGCGCCCTCTCCGCCGCGGTGGAGGCGCGCCGCGCGGGGCTCGCGCACCCGCTCCTCATCGGAGACCGCCCGGCGCTCGAGGCCGGGCTGCGGAGGCTCGGCGAGGACCCGGCCGGCCACGTGATCCACCACGAGCCGGACGCGGCGCGCGCGGCGCGGCGCGCGGTGGCGCTCGTGCGCGCCGGCGAGGCCGAGGTGATCCTGAAGGGACGCCTCACCACCGCGGAGCTGATGCGGGCGGTGCTGAACCGCACCGAGGGGCTGCGCGGCGAGGGGCTCGTCTCGGACGTCATGGTGAGCGAGTCGCCCGCGGGCGACGGCGGCGCGCGCGTCC
>DASWDS010000012.1:0-9248 GCA_036395165.1 Anaeromyxobacteraceae bacterium
CGCGGCCGAGGAGCTGGCGGCGGTGCTGGTCGCGCTGGCGCGGCTCCGCGCCGACGGCGCGGGGGCGCTCGCCGCGGAGCGCCTCGCCGATCCCGACGAGCCCCTCCGCGTCGCCGCAGTCGAGGCGCTCGGCGAGCTCGGGCAGGAGGAGGCGGGCCGGATCGCGGCTGCCCTCGCCGATCAAAGCCTCCGCGTGCGGATGGCGGCGGTCGCGGCCCTGGGCCGCACCGGGCCACGGGCGGTCTCGGCGCTCGCGCGCGCCGCGGCGGCGGCCGGCCCGGACGATCCCGAGCTCTGCACCGCGCTCGCGCGTGCGCTCGGCGACTCGGGCTCGCCCGAGGCGGTGCCGGCGCTGGCCGCCCTCGCTCAGGGTCCGGCGGCGCCGGCGGCCGCTGCCGCGCTGGGACGCATCGGCACGAAGAACGCGGTGGCGTCGCTCGCCGACCTGCTCGCGCGCCCGACGCTCGCCGGACGCGCCGAGGCCCTGGACGCGCTCGGGGGCCTCGGCGCGACCGAGGCAGGCCCGGCCGTCGCGGCCGAGCTCACCAGCGACCGCCCCGAGGTGCGCGCCGCCGCGGCGCGGGCGGTGGGCCGGCTCCATCACGATCCGGCGGCGGCCCGGCTCGAGGCGCTCCACAGCGACTACGACGGGCAGGTCCGGCGCGCCGCGGTCGAGGCGCTCGCGAAGCTGCCGGCGGCGCGCGCCGCCCGGTGACCATGAGTCACTTCGCCGCGGTGCCGGTGGCGGGCGGCGGCATGGGCGGCGGCACCGTCGTGCCATAGACGGGCGGCGGCGGCGCGGTGGGCGGTTGCCCGAAGCGCGTGCGGAGCACGACGCCGAAGACGAAGAGCCAGGCCGCCATCCACGAGAGGAAGCCGAGGATGGGGATCTGCCCGATCGCGACCAGGATCGCGGTCCCGATGGCGAGCTGGATGATCGGCGCGCCGCGCTCGAACCGGAAGGGCAGGGCGCGGCCGAAGTAGAGCGCGAGCGCCGTGTAGCCCATGACGCCCGCGAGCGCGACGGCGAGGACGAGCACCGCGATGAGCGGGATGCCCACCACCGTCACGACGAGCAGGAGCGCCGCGATGGGGAGGGCGAGCGTCCCGAGCAAGCCCGTCAGGACTGCCTTCACCGGCGCGTTCACGAGCGAGCCGGTGAGCGCGTCGAGGCGGCGCGGGAAGACGACCATGAGCAGCAGCCCGAGCCCGAAGAAGACGGCGAACTGGGTGAGCGCGCTCGCGACGGAGAGGAGCGGCGAGTGGCGCACCGAGTGCCAGGGCCGCGCGCCCGCTATCGTGAGGAGGCCGCCCAGGCCGGGGACGTCGATGCTCGTCTGCTGGCCCTCGACCTCGCCGGACTCGTCGATGACGATCTTGCCGCCGATGGAGACCGCGTCGCCGGCCACGCGCGCGCCGGGCGCGACGTGGATGTCGCCCCCGATCGCGACCACCTCGCCGTCGGTGCTCGCGCCCGGGCCGAGGTCCACCGATCCCATGATCGCGGTGACCTGCTGCGCGGTCGCGCCCGGATCGAGCCGCACGTTCCCGCCGAGGACGACCACGTCGCGGGCGCGCTCGCCGGGGCCGATGACCTGGTTGCCGCGGAGGACGCGATCGCCGCCACGGCGATGGCGCCCGGCGTTCCCCTCGTCGCCGCGTTCCGCATCGGACTGCGCGCGGTCCAGCTCGCGCCGGTGCCGCTCGGCGTCGCGCTGGGCACGCTCGACCTCGCGCGTCGACCGCTCGATCTCGCGGCCCACGTCCACGTCCGGGGGACCGCTGAAGGCGAAGTTGCGCTTGCCGCCCCGGATGACGAGGCTGCGCCCTCCCTCGCGCGCCACGTTCAGGATGGAGCCCTCGCGCGCCGCCACCAGGCCCGCCTGCGCGAGCACGACGCGCAGCACGTCCTCGACGGGCGCCTCCCTGAAGTGGCCGTTCACGAAGCCCCGCACGCCCGAGGGGAAGACCACCGAGAGCCCGGCAGCGTCGGCCACCTTGCGCAGCGCCTGGTCCACCGGGGCGTCGCTGAAGTCACCCGTGAAGCGCTTGCCCGTGGGCCTGTCGAATCCCGAGAGCACGGGGATCTCGGGCGGCGGCGCGGGGAGCCCCGGAGCGACGGTGACGCTGTTCCCGCGCCGGGTCGCCACGAGGGGCGAGCCCTCGAGCACTGCGTCGAGCGCCTCCTCGACGGGCGCGTTCCGCATGGTGACGATCAGGTTCCGGTCGCCGAGCCGCCCCGTGTTCGCGATGAGGTTCCAGCCCCCCGCCGCCGCGATCTGCTCGAGCGCGTCGTCCACGCTCATGTGCTTGTCGAGCGTGACCGTCTTCCCCGAAGGCCGCGCCGGCCATTCACCGAGGCGCTTCTGCTCGACGAGGCGCTTCTGCTCGACGCGGGCGGGCGGGATGGGCGCCGCCGGCACCTGCGGCGGCTGCGGCGGGGTGGGGGCCGCCGTGCGGGCGGGGGCCGCGAGGAGGAGCGCGAGCAGGGCGGTCGTGACCATCGAGGTCCTCGCGGCGGCGCGCGCTAGGCGCCCGCCTCGGCGCGGCGCGGCACGAGGCGCGACAGCGCGAAGAGCAGCGGCAGGCCGACCGCGGTGCAGCCGAGCGCGATCTGCAGGCGCAGCGCGCGCACGATGGGCGAGAGGACGTTGGCGCCGAGGGTGATCGCGCTCGCCGCCTCGCCGATCCGGTCGGAGCCGCGAGAGAGCGCCGGCGCCCAGGCGCTCACGCCGGCGAAGGCGAAGATCACGAGGGCGATGCAGGCGGCGACGCCGACGATGCCGAGGGCGAGGCGGCGCTCCCAGGCGTGCACGCGGTCGCGTGTCGCGATGCGCTCCATCACGCAATCCGTGAAGTCGGGCGGCGGCAGCGGCGCGTCGAGGTCGGCGAGCGCGTCGCCGAGGACGCGGTACGAGTGCACGAGCGCCTGGCACTCCGCGCAGCCGGCGGCGTGCGTCTCGCACTGGCCGCGGAGCGTGGCGGGGAGGAGGCCGTCGACGAGGCTCTGGGCGAGCTCGTCCGTGAGGTGGTGGTTCATCGCCGCTCCTTCCGCGCCGCCAGCTCGCGCGCGCCCAGGATCTCCCGGAGCTTCGCGCGGGCGCGATGCAGCCACGTCATGACGGTGCCGATGGGCACCTCCATGGTGGCCGCGATCTCCTTGTAGCTCATCTGCTCCACGTGAAAGAGGTGGATCACCTCTCGATAATTGGGCGGCAGGGACGCCACCGCGAGGCCGAGGGTGCTCGCCACCTCGGCCCGCTCCATCTGCTCGTCCCCGCGCTGCGCCAGCGCGTCGGCGAGCTCCGTCCGGTCGCCGTCGTCGTCGCCGCCGGCGTCGAGCTCGACGCGCCGCGCCGCCGGCAGCCGGCGGCGGACGAGGTCGATGCAGTGGTTCCGCGCGATGCGGAGGAGCCAGGGCGCGAAGGGCTGGGACGGATCGTACGTGCCGATGGCGCCCCAGGCGCGCACGAAGGTCTCCTGCGCGGCGTCCCGCGCCTCCTCCTGATCCTGCAGGAGCCGCAGACAGAGCCCGAACACGAGCCGCTTGTTGAGCTCGACGAGGCGCGCGAACGCGGGGCGCTCGCCGCCGGCGGCGGCGCGCGCCAGGGATGCCTCGACGGGAAGCTCCGGCTCCACCGTTCGCTGCCCCTCCGTCGGGATGACCCAACCGACGTCGCCGAGCGTCATCACGCCCATCATGCGAGACGTTACGCGAGGTCCTGATTCTTATTTCCTATTTTTCGCGTGGCAGCCGCGCTGCCGAGCCTGCCCCTGTCCGCCCGTCGTTTCGGGGAGTTGGGAGCGCAGGATCCCACCCGGGGTGAGCACTCACCCGAGGAAGCCAGCCGCGCGCTCGGCGAGCAGCACGGCCAGCGACGCCGCCAGCGTCGCCGTCGTGATCACGGCCCCATAGCCGAAGAAGCGCCAGAAACCGATCCGTCCCCGCTCGCCCGCCAGCTCGAGGACGATGATGTTCGCGACGGATCCGACGACGGTCAGGTTCCCCGCCAGCGTCGCGGCGAGCGCCGTCGCGAGCCAGAGCAGCGTCGGCTCCGCCATCCGCGGGATCCAGTGCGCCGCGAGGAGCACGAAGGGCACGTTCGAGACGATCTGGCAGGCGACCACCGAGAACGCAGAGAACACGATCGCCTGCCGCGTCGCCCCGTGGCCGAGGAGCGGCGCCACGCCGTCGTGCATGCGGTCGGCGGCGCCCGCGCGCCCGACGCCGGCCACGACGACGAAGAGCCCGGCGAAGAAGAGCAGGAGCGGCCAGTCCACGCGCATGAGCGCCTCGCGCGGCGCGCGCCCTCCCACCGCCATGCAGAGCGCGGCGCCGGCGAGCGCCGTCCACGCGAGCGGCAGGCCGGCGAGGAACCCGGCCAGCACGAGCAGCGTCGCGCCGAGCGCCTTGGCGAGGAGGCGGCGGTCGACGGCCGGCCGTGCCACGCGCGCGGGGGCGAGCGGACGCCTCGGCAGCTCGCGCGCGAAGAGCAGCTGCAGGAGCACCGCCACGAGCAGGAGCGAGACCGCCGCCGGAAGCACCAGCGCCGCCGCGAAGCGCGCATAGGAGATGCCGGAGAGCGTCCCGACGATCATGTTCTGGGGGTTTCCGGTGAGCGTCGCGGCCGAGCCGGCGTTCGAGCCGAACGCGACGGCCAGCAGGAACGGCAGCGGCGGCAGCTCGGCGTCGTCCACGATGCGCAGGACGAGCGGCGTCATCATGAGGCAGACGGTGTCGTTCACGAGGACCGCGGAGAGCCCGCCCGCCGCGAGCGCGAGGCCCCACAGCAGGGCGCGCGGCGTCGCGACCGAGGTGATGACCTTCCAGCTCGCCCAGCGGAAGAACCCGGCTTCGGTGAGGTACGCCGCCAGGATCATCATGCCGAGCAGGAGACCGAGGGTGTCGCCGTTCACGGCGGCCGCGGCGTCACCCGGCGTGAGCACGCCGATCGCGACCATGAGCACCGCGCCCAGGAGCGCCGCGGCCGGACGATCGAGGGAGAGGAACGGCACCCTTCCGGCGGCGACGGCGAGGTACGTGAGGCCGAAGACGAGCAGGGCGGCGGTCATGGTCCTGGCGGGGCCCCCGAAGGGCTGCCACGTGGAGGTTGAGCGGGCGCGCGCGATATAGCACGCTCGCCGCAATGGCCGGAGAAATCGCGATCGAGCTCGACGGCGGCGCGGGCGAAGGCGGGGGCCAGATGCTCCGGACCGCGCTCGCGCTCTCCGCCGTCACCGGCAAGCCGTTCGCGATCCACCGCGTCCGCGCGAACCGCATCAAGCCGGGGCTCAGGCCGCAGCACCGCGAGGCCGTGCTCGCGATGGCGCGGCTGTGCGCGGCCGAGGTGGACGGCGCGGAGATCGGCTCCGATCGCCTGGAGTTCCGGCCCAGGTCGCGGGTGGTACCCGGCGAGCACCTGTTCGACATCGGCACGGCCGGCTCGACGCCGCTCCTCTTCCAGACGCTGTGCTGGCCGCTCGCGCTCGCCGGCGGCCCCTCCCAGCTCACGCTGCGCGGCGGGACGCACCAGCAGTACAGCCCGACCTTCCACGACCTCGCGCTGGTGTGGGCGCCCGCGGTGGCGCGGCTCGGGTTCCGCTTCGACGTCGCGCTCCAGGCCGCCGGGTTCTACCCGGAGGGCGGCGGGGAGATCACCGCGGTCGTCGAGCCGGCGCACGCGATGCCGCCGCTCGACCTCCGCCACCGCGGCACGCTCGAGGAGGTCGAGGTGGTCGCGATGGTGGGGGGCATGCCGTTCCTGGTCGCGGAGCGGCTCGGCGAGCGCGCGCTGCGCAAGCTGCGCGACATCGGCATCGCCGCCGACGCGACGCGCGTCCCCGTCCCCGCGCGGCGCTCGGTCGGGAGCAACATCCTCATCGTCGCCTCCTTCGAGCGGACGCGGGCCGGCTTCGGCGGCCTCGGCGATCGCGGCCAGACGCCCGATCGCGCCGCGGACGAGGCGGTCGCCGCGTGCGCGCGCTTCCTCCAGGGCGGCGCCGCGGTCGATCGGTACCTGGGCGACCAGCTGCTCCTGCCCGCGGCGCTCGTCGCGGCGCGCCTCGTCGCGCCGCCGCCCGGCATCGTGCCGGTCACGCGCTACAGCGTCTCGGCCGTGACGAAGCACCTGCTCACGAACGCCGAGGTCGTGAAGCGCTTCCTCCCGGTGGACATCGCAGTGCTCGGCCGCGAGGAGGAGGAGGGCGAGGTGCGCATCCAGCCGCCCGGCGCGGGCGTCGAGGTGATGCCCATGCCCGGCCCGAGCGCGTAGCGAGGGCGCTCGCAAGGCGCGTCGGTCGGACGCGGCCGCCTGCTGCTCCTCGCCCCCGGTGCGCGAGTCGCGCGACGACGGCGTGGCGTCCGGCCCACGGCTCTGCCATCCTCGAGGCGTGCGATCCTCTCTCGCCACCGCCGCGGCCCTGCTCGTCGCGCTCGGCTGCGCCGCTCCGACCGCGGTCGCGCCGGCGGGCGGCGACGGTCAGGCGCGCGCCGTCCTCGACACGTTCGCTGCGGCGGTGGACGGGGGACGCTGGGGCGTGGCGTATGCGCTCCTGTCGCCCCGCTGGCGCGCCCGCGTCACGCCCGCCCGGCTCGCGTCCGATCTCGCCGCCTCCGGCGCGGTGGGGCGCGACGCCGTCCGGCGCGTCCGGGCGCTCCTGGCGGCCGGCGTGCCCGTGCCCGAGCACGGAGAGGTGGCGACGCTCGCGGTGGGGGAGGGCAAGGCGGCACGGCTCGTCCGGGAGGGAGCCGCCTGGCGCGTCGACGCGCTCGAATGACGGTGGACGCCTCGAGCGGCCTGGGTCGTTGTGCCATGCCCGCCCGCCCGCTATAAGCACCCATTCATGGCCCTCGACGCCCAGACTGCCCTCGACGCGCTGAAGAAGGTGATGGATCCCGAGCTCCGGCGGGACATCGTGAGCCTCGGGATGGTCAAGGACCTCAAGGTGGAGGGCGCCGCGGTGTCGCTGAAGGTGGAGCTGACCACCCCGGCCTGCCCGCTCAAGGAGACCATCTCCAAGGACGTGGACACCGCGCTGCGCGCCGCCGGCGCCGCGAAGGTGGAGATCGCGTGGGGCGCGCAGGTCCGCTCGGCGCCCGGCGTCGCCGCCGCCGCGCTGACGCCAGGCGTGAAGAACATCGTCCTCGTCGGCGCCGGCAAGGGGGGCGTCGGGAAGAGCACCGTCGCGTTGAACCTGGCGGTCGCGCTCTCGCGCCTGGGCGCCAAGGTGGGCATCCTCGACGCCGACATCTACGGCCCGTCGCTCCCGCTCATGACCGGCACGAGCGCCCGGCCGAACTCGAAGGACGGCAAGCGGCTCGACCCGCTCTCCGCGTTCGGGCTGAAGACGATGTCGATCGGCTTCCTCATCGACCCGGACCAGGCGCTGGTGTGGCGCGGTCCCATGGTGACGGGCGCGCTCATCCAACTCCTGCGCGACGTGAACTGGGGCGAGCTCGACTACCTCATCCTCGACCTGCCGCCGGGCACGGGCGACGTGCCGCTCACGCTCGCGCAGAACATCCGCGCCGCCGGCGTCGTGCTCGTGTCGACGCCTCAGGACGTCGCGCTCTCGGACGTGATCCGCGCGAAGCTCATGTTCGACAAGGTCTCCATCCCGGTGCTCGGGATCGTCGAGAACATGTCGTCGTTCGTGTGCCCGCATTGCCACCAGCAGACGAACATCTTCGACCACGGCGGCGCCCGGGCGGCCGCCGACAAGATGGGCATCCGGTTCCTGGGCGAGATCCCGCTCGACCTCGCCATCCGCCAGGGCGGCGACGAAGGGAAGCCGATCGTGGCGGCGCACCCCGACAGCCCGCAGGCGCAGGCGTTCATCGAGGCCGCCCAGCAGGTCGCCGGCGCCGTCTCCGTCCAGAACATGAAGGCGCCGAAGCTCCCGGTGATCGGCGCGCAGCCGAGGGCCTAGCCGCGTGCCGGACCAGGACAAGCCGGCGCCCGCGCCCGAGGTCGAGGACGCCACGTCCGAGGCCGGCGACGGCGGCGCGCGGAGGTTCGTCAGCGACACCGTCCGCAAGGCTGTCCTGACCGGGCTCGGCGCCGTCTTCCTCACCGAGGAGGGCGCGCGCAAGGTCGCGCGCGACTGGAAGCTGCCCAAGGAGATCGTGGGCTACGTCGCGTCGCAGGCCGGGGGCGCGAAGGACGAGATCGTCCGGGTCGTGACCGAAGAGGTCCGCAAGTTCTTCGAGTCGGAGTCGCTGCGGCGCGAGTTCCTGCGTCTCCTGTCCTCGATGTCGATCGAGGTCCACGCCGAGATCAGCCTCAAGCCCGCCAAGGGCGGCAAGGCGTTCGAGCCCCACGTGAAGGTCGCGGGCGTGAAGCCCCGGCTTCGGCGGGGGAGGGAAGAGAAGGCCGGCGAGGAGCCGCACGAGGAATGAAGGCGTTCGCGCGGGTCGTCTTCCTCGCGGGCGCGGTCGCGATCGGGCTCTTCCTGTTCCGGGCCACCCCCCGCGACGTCACGCTCGTCTACGCCGTCGCCGCCAGCGGCGCGCGTGAGCTGGACGTCGAGATCGCGAAGGGCGCCGAGACGGTGCGCCGGGCCGAGTTCCGGCTCGATCCCGCAGCCGCGGCGCAGGTGAGCCATCGCGTGCGCCTCGCGGACGGCGAGTACGTCGTGCACCTCACGCTCTCGTCCGCCGGCGACGCGCGGCGCATCGACCGTCCCATCACCGTGACCGAGAGCGGGACCATCGTGGTCCCCATCTCATGGTGACCGCGCGTCAAGGCGAGATCGGGATGGAAGGCTGCGGCGGGGCCAGCTCCGGCGCGGGCGCGCCGTCCGCCGAGGGGAGCGAGAACCGGAACCGCGTGCCGTGGCCGACGCGCGAGCGCACCGCGATCCGGCCGCCGTGCGCCTCGACGATGCTCTTCGCGATGGCGAGCCCGAGCCCGAGCCCGGCGCCCTTCTCGCGCTGCTTCACCACGTCCCCCACCTGGTAGAGCCGGTCGAAGATGCGCTCCAGGTGCTCGGGCGAGATGCCCTGGCCGTCGTCGGACACCGCGATCTCGAGCCGGCCGGGGCGCCCGCGGGCGACCGCGACCCTCACGTGACCGTCCTCGCGGCAGTAGCGCTCGGCATTCGAGAGCAGGTTCATGAGCACCTGCAGGACGCGCTCGCGGTCGCCCCAGGCGGGCGGCGTCCCGCGCGCGACGCGCGCCCGGAGGTAGAGCCCGCGCTCGTGGCACCGCGGCGCCATCGAGAGGATGGCCTGCCGGACGAGGTCGGCG
>DASWDS010000013.1:0-2053 GCA_036395165.1 Anaeromyxobacteraceae bacterium
CGCCTCCTCGGCCGCATCGGCGACGAGCGCGACGTGTCAGCGCTCCGCGCTGGCATCAAGGCGCCGCACCGCGGGACGCGCGTCGCGGCCGCCGGCGCGCTCGCGATGCTCGGCGCGCGCATGCTGGTCACGGGCCGAGCCCCCTGGCCGGAGCTCCTGGACGCGCTCGACGACGGCGACGCGGCGGTGCGCGCGGCGGCGGCGCAGGCGCTCGGCGCGCTCGCGCCGGCGCGCGGCGCGCAGGGAGGGCCGCCGCAGGGCTGGAGCGAGCCGACGCGGGCGCTGGCGGTGGCGCTCGGCGACGAGGAGCCGGTGGTGCGCGCGGCGGCGGCGCTCGCCCTCGGCCGCTGTGGCGCCGCCGAGTACGCGGCCCAGCTCGCCGACGTCGCCGGCGACCCGGCGGCCGCGCCCGAGTCCGCCGCGGCCGCGGTGCACGCGCTCTCCGAGCTCGGCCGGGCCGAGGCCGGCGTGCTGGCGCGCGCCGCGCGGCATTCCGACTCGGAGGTCGTGAAGGAGGCAGTGCTGGCGGCGGCCGGCATCCCCGGCGCGGCGGCGGCGGACCTGCTGCTCGCGGCGGCGGCGCATCCGCGATGGGACGTGCGGCGCGCGGCCGCGAGCGCGCTCGGCGCCCGCGGCGACCGCGCGCTGCTGGCCGCCCTCTGGCAGCTCGCGGCCTGCGAGGCCGACCCGCTCGTCGCCGAGGCGCTCGACGGCGCGCTGCGCCGCCTGGAGGCGCGCCCCTAGCGCGCGCGAAAGGATGGCGCTCGACGCGGGTCCGGCGATGACCGACACGGAGTACCGGCTCCTCCGCGAGCTCATCTACCACCACTGCGGCCTCTCGTTCGGCGAGGAGATGCGCTACCTGGTCGAGCGGCGCCTCGGGCCGCGCCTCCAGTACCACGGCCTCGCCGATTTCACCGCCTACCACCGGTTCCTGCGCTACGACCTGGGCCGCCGCGCCGAGCTGGAGACGGCGGTGGAGGTGCTGACGACGAACGAGACCTACTTCTACCGGGAGCCGCACCAGCTGCGCGCCTTCTCGGAGGAGATCCTGCCCGAGGTCGCGAGGGAGAACACCGGCGCGCGCCGGCTCCGCATCTGGAGCGCCGGGTGCTCGACGGGCGAGGAGGTCTACACCATCGCGATCCTGCTGGCGCGGAGCGGGCTGTTCCACGGCTGGGACCTCGACGTGTTCGGCTCCGACATCGCGCGTCGGGTGCTCGCGGTCGCGCGCGCGGGCGCGTACGGCCCGCACGCCTTCCGCACCCCCGAGGCGGAGGCGATCCGGCCCTGGTTCCGCGCCGACGCCGGGAAGTGGCACGTCCGCGACGACATCCGGCGCCTCGCCAGCTTCGGGCACCTGAACCTGCTCGACGAGCGGATGATGACCCTCGTCGGCAGCGTGGACGTGGTCTTCTGCCGCAACGTCATGATCTACTTCGACCTCGCGGCGCGGAAGCGCGTCGTGCGCACCTTCCGGGACAAGCTCCGCGATGGCGGTTACCTCCTGCTCGGCCACGCCGAGTCGCTCCTCAACGTCACCACCGACTTCGAGCTCGTGCACCTCCGCAACGACCTCGTCTACCGAAAGCCGGGACCCGCCGCGTGAGCTCCACGTCCGACAGCCCGCGAGGATCGACACGACGCCCGGGTCCCGTCCGCGTCCTCGTGGTGGACGACTCCGAGGCGAGCCTGCGCGCGCTGACGGGCATGCTGCGGCGCGAGGTGGACATCCAGGTGGTGGGCGAGGCCAGCGACGGCGAGGAGGCGCTCCGCCTCGCGTTCCAGCAGCGCCCCGACTGCGTCTGCCTCGACCTCGAGATGCCGCGCATGGACGGGTTCACCTTCCTGCGCCTGCTCATGGCGAAGCAGCCGACGCCCGTCATCGTCGTCTCGTCGAACGCCCGCAAGCAGGACGTCTTCAAGGCGCTCGAGCTGGGCGCGCTCGACTTCGTCGCGAAGCCCGAGCCGCGCGAGGGCGATGGGGACCTCGCCGCCGTGCGCGAGGAGCTGCTGGCGAAGATCGCGATGGTGCGCGCGCTGCGCGTCGACG
>DASWDS010000014.1:0-5418 GCA_036395165.1 Anaeromyxobacteraceae bacterium
CGTCGCCTTCTCGCAGCTCGTGCGGAGCGCGGCGGAGGTGCACCTCTACACGGCGCTCGGCGACGACGAGGCGGGCGCTGAGGTCGCGGCCGAGCTCGCGCGCACCACGGCGCGGATCCACGCGGCGGTCCGGACAGAGGCGCACACGCGGGACGTGGTGATGATCACGCCCGACGGCGAGCGCACCATCGTCGTCGTCGGAGAGCCGCTCCATCCGCGGGCGGCTGACCCGCTCCCGTGGGATCTCCTCGCCTCGTGCGACGCGGCCTACTTCACGGCGCAGGACCCGGCCGCGCTCCGCCTCGCGCGCGCGGCGCGGGTGCTCGTGGTCAGCGCGCGCCGGCGCGAGGCCCTCGTGCGCTCCGGCGTCCGCGCCGACGTGGTCGTGGGCAGCGTCCGGGACCCTCGCGAGCAGAGCGCGCTCCGAGACTATCCCGTCGTGCCGGGCGCGCTCGTCCTGACCGAGGGCGCCGCCGGAGGTCACGTCGAGACCGCCGCCGGGACGCTGCGCTTCCCCGCGCCGCCGGCCGTCGCCACGGCGGGCGGGAGCGCATACGGCGCGGGCGACAGCTTCGCGGGCGCCCTCACCTTCTACCTCGCGGCCGGGCTCGCCGTGCCGGAGGCCTGCGGACGCGCGGGCCCCCACGGCGCGGCCGTGCTGCGAGGCGTCGATCCGTGGGAGTCGCAGGTGGCGCTCGCGATGCCGTGATGGCGGGGTCGGGGCCGGGCCCCTCCCCGGGAAGCGGCATCCATTCGCCTGGAGCCCTCCAGATCGGGAGACGCTCATGCACTCACTGATGTACGGCCACGCCGCCGCCCTCGGTTATGATGCGCCACACCTTCGCAGGGAGAGTCCCATGGCGACCAAGCTCACCGGCCGCGAGATCCAGCTCGTCGCCCGCCCGCGCGGGCTCCCCACGCCGGCCGACTTCCGCAGGGCCACCGTGGAGGTGCGCGAGCCGGCGGCGGACGAGGTGGTGGTCCGGAACCTCTTCATGTCCGTCGACCCGTACATGCGCGGCCGGATGAACGAGGGCCGCTCGTACGTGCCGCCCTTCCGTGTCGGCGAGGCGCTCGACGGCGCGTCGGTGGGCGAGGTGCTCGCGTCGCGCTCGCCCGCGCTCTCGGTGGGCGACCTCGTCGTGAGCGGGCGCGGCGGATGGCGCGAGTACCACGTCGCGAGCGCGTCGGCGTACGAGCGCATCACGAGGTCGGTCGAGCCGCTCTCGATCCACCTGGGCGCCCTCGGGATGCCGGGCCTCACCGCGTACGTGGGGCTGCTCGACCTCGCGAAGCCGAAGGCGGGCGAGACGGTCTTCGTCTCGGGCGCCGCCGGCGCGGTGGGCGGGATGGTGGGTCAGCTCGCCAAGATCGCCGGGTGTCGCGTGGTGGGGAGCGCCGGCTCCCCGGAGAAGGCGGAGGGCGTCGTGCGTGAGCTCGGGTTCGACGCCGCCTTCGACTACCGGCAGGAGCCGCCCAAGCCCGCGCTCGAGCGCCTCTGCCCGGAGGGCGTCGACGTCTACTTCGACAACGTGGGCGGCGAGCACCTCGAGGCGGCGCTCGCGGCCATGAAGCCGTTCGGCCGGATCGTCGCCTGCGGCGCGATCTCCGCCTACAACGCGACGTCGCCCGCGCCCGGGCCGCGCAACCTCCCGCTCGTCATCGGCAAGCGCCTCACCATCCAGGGCTTCATCGTGTCGGACCACCTCGACCGCACCGGGGCGTTCCGCGCCGACGTCGGGCAGTGGCTCGCCGAGGGCAAGGTGAAGTCGCGCGAGACGGTCGTGAACGGGCTCGACCAGGCGCCGGCCGCCTTCATCTCCATGCTCCAGGGCGGGAATGTCGGGAAGATGGTCGTGAAGCTGGCCTGAATCAGGCGGCCACGGTGAGCCCGTACTCGACCGAGTCCACGAGCGCGCGCCAGCTCGCCTCGATGATGTTCGTGCTCGCGCCGACGGTGCTCCAGCGCTTGCCGCCCTTCTGCGTGTCGACGAGCACGCGCGTGATGGCGGCGGTGCCGTTCGAGCTGTCGAGGATGCGGACCTTGTAGTCGATGAGGTGGAGCTCGGCGACCGCGGGGTAGTGCGGCAGGAGCGCCTTGCGCAGCGCCGCGTCGAGGGCGTCCACGGGCCCGTCGCCCTCGGCCGCGGTGTGCAGCACCTCGCCATTCACGCGCACCTTCACCATGGCCTCGGAGAAGATGCCGCGGCCGGTGCGGTGCTCGACGTTCACGAAGAAGTCCATGAGCTCGAAGGGCGCGCGGTACGCGGGGTCTTGCCGCTTCATCATCATCGCGACCGACGCCTCGGCCGCCTCGAACGAGAACCCCTTCGCCTCGAGCGTCTTGATCTCGGCGAGGACGCCGGCCACGTCGCCGCCGCTGCCGAGCGCGAGCCCGAGCTCCTCCGCCTTCGAGAGCAGGTTGCCGCGCCCGGAGAGCTCGCTCACCACGACGCGCATCTCGTTCCCGACCAGCGCCGGCTCGACGTGCTGGTACGAGACGGCGTTCCGGCGCATCGCGGCGACGTGGATGCCGCCCTTGTGCGCGAAGGCGGACTTGCCCACGTACGGCAGGTGCTCGTCGGGCGCGAGGTTCGCGACCTCGGCGACGAGGTGCGAGACCTCGTGCAGCGTCGCGAGCCGCCCCTCGGGGAGACAGCGCCCGCCCATCTTCAGCTCGATGGCCGGGATGATGGAGCACAGGTTCGCGTTGCCGCACCGCTCCCCGTAGCCGTTCACGGTCCCCTGGACCTGGACGGCGCCCGCATGGACCGCGGCGAGCGAGCTCGCGACCGCGCACTCGCTGTCGTTGTGCGCGTGGATGCCGAGGGGATGGTCGAGCTTCGCCTTCACCGCGCGCACCACCTCCCCGACCTGCCACGGCAGCGAGCCGCCGTTCGTGTCGCACAGGACGAGCGTCTCGGCGCCGCCGCGCACCGCCGCCCGGAGCGTCTCGAGCGCGTACGAGGGGTCGGCGCGCCACCCGTCGAAGAAGTGCTCCGCGTCGTAGACGACGCACCGGCCCTGCTCGCGCAGGAAGGCGAGGCTCTTCTCGATGATGCGCAGGTTGTCGTCGGGCGTGGTGCGCAGCACGTCGGTCACGTGGAGGAGCCACGTCTTTCCCACGACGGTGCACACCGGCGTCCTCGCATCGAGGAGCGCCTTGATGTTGGCGTCGTCCTCGGGCCCGCCGTTCACCCGGCACGTGGAGCCGAACGCGGCGACGCGCGCCGTCTGCCACGGGATGTCGCGCGCGCGCTCGAAGAACTCGGCGTCCTTCGGGTTCGAGCCCGGCCATCCTCCCTCGATGAACGCCACGCCCAGCGCGTCGAGGCGGCGCGCGATCCGGAGCTTGTCGTCGCAGGAGAGCGAGATGCCCTCGCGCTGGGTGCCGTCGCGGAGCGTCGTGTCGTAGATCTGGATCATGGTGGTGGTGGCCCGGTCCAAGGCTCAGCCGCGCTTCGCGAGCTCGCCCATGAAGGCGACGAGCTCGTCGATCCACTCGGGCTGGACGGCGTTGTAGGTGGAGACGCGGATGCCGCCGACGGAGCGGTGGCCCTTGAGGCCGACCATCCCCTTCTTCTTCGCCTCGGCCACGAAGCGCTCCTCGTCCTGCTCGGTGGGGAGCCGGAAGACGACGTTCATGACCGAGCGGCTCTGCTTCTCGACGGGGCAGCGGTAGAACGCGGCGTTCGCGTCGATGGCGGCGTAGAGCTTGCCCGCCTTGGCGCGGTTGCGCGCCTCGATGGCCCCGAGACCACCGAGGCCCTTCAGCCACGCGAGCACGTTGCGGACCATGTAGATGCCGAACGTGGGCGGCGTGTTGTAGAGCGACTTGTTCTCGGCTGCGGTGCGGAGCTGGAAGATCTTGGGGATGTCCTTGCGGCCCTTCGCCACGAGGTCCTTCGAGACCACGACCACCACCACGCCGGAGGGCCCGATGTTCTTCTGCGCGCCGGCGTAGACGAGCCCGAAGCGCGTCACGTCGAGCTTCCGCCACAGGAAGTCGCTCGACATGTCGGCGACGAGCGGCACCTTGCCCGTCGACGGGAACGGCCGCGCCGTGTCGACCTCGTACTCGACGCCGTGGATGGTCTCGTTCGAGGTCACGTGCACGAACGCCGCCCCCGGGTCCACCTTCACCTCGGACGGGAGCGGCACGCGGGTGTAGCTCTTCTCCTTGCCCTCGCCGGCCCCGGTCGTGCAGGAGGCGCGCGCGGAGGCGCCGAGCATGGCGGTCGCGGCCTTGCCCTCCGAGAGGGCCTTCTCGCCCCAGGCGCCGCTCACCACGTACTCGGCCGTCTGCCCCTTCTCGACGAGGTTCATCGGCACCTGCGCGAAGAGCTGGGACGCGCCGCCTTGCAGGAAGAGCACCTCGTAGCTCTCCGGGATCCCGAGCAGCTCGCGCAGGAGCGCGATCGCCTCGTCGTGGACCGCCTCGTACTCCTTGCCGCGGTGGCTGTGCTCCATGACGGACATGCCGCTCTTCGCGAAGTCGAGCAGCTCGTCGCGGGCGCGCTCGAGCGCGGGGAGCGGGAGGGCTGCCGGGCCGGCGTTGAAGTTCTTCAAACGATTCATGGCGACCTCCGTCGAACCGAGAGCTCGCGACGCGAGCTGGCCCGCGGTGCACCCGTTCGGGACCGGCGCTCTTCGTCGTGCCGCGGACGTGGCGGATTGTACCGTACACGGCTCGGCCCGCCTATGGCTCCGGCCGGTATGCTCGCTCCGTAGCTCCTCCAGTTCCCGACCGAGGACGAGCGGGGGCGCCCCTTCACCGCTCGCCGTCGGGCATCGCGGCGCCTCGCGCCGGCGCCGCGCGGTCGACGAGCGCCGGCCCCGCGATGCTGCTCACGACGAGCCCGATCGCGACCGCCACCGCGGCGTACGTGAGCGGACGCGACGGCCTGGCGCGCCAGGCCCACCGCCGCTCCATCCGCCGCTGGAACCGCGGCAGCGCGACGTACTCCCTCCACGCCTCGTCGCGCAGCCGTCTCGCGCCCGCGGGGTCGCCCAGCCCGTTCACCGCCCGCGACAGGAGCCAGCGCCCGTGCACGGTGCCGGGCCGCTCCGCGACGAGCCGCTCCAGCGCTTCCCGCGCGCCCGCCAGGTTCCCGCTCGCGAGGCGCAGCTGGCCGAGCTCGAGGTCGATGGCGCCGAGGCGGAAGAGCGGGTCGCTGGCGCGGGCCGACGCGAGCGCGCGCTCCGCCTGCTCGTGGAACCCCGAGCGCGCCAGCGCCGAGCCGAGCGTGAAGGCGGTGTGAACGTCGTCATCGCCCGCCTCGACGCTGGGCCGGAGCGCGTCGATGGCCTGCCGCGGCCGGCCGGTGTCGACGAGGAGCTGCGCCAGCTCGAGCCGCGCGCGGTCGGCGGTCGCCGCCCGCGCGGGATCGGCGCCCAGCTTCTCCGCCAGCGCCTGCA
>DASWDS010000015.1:0-10492 GCA_036395165.1 Anaeromyxobacteraceae bacterium
GTCCCCCGGTCGCCGACACCTTCACGGGAGGTTCACGCCCATGCGCCTCGTCCTGGCCGCCCTCGGCCTCCTCGCGCTCGCCTCGCCGGCCCTCGCGCTCGACGCCGGCGACTCGGGGGCGAGGCTCGCCGCGCTCGAGCAGCGGTATCTCGAGCGGCTCTTCCGCGCGAAGCCCCACCTCGCCGACTACATGGGCGACCACCGTCACGCGGGCGAGCTCGCCGACCTCTCGCCGCATGGAGTGAGCCGGCGCGCCGCCGAGCTGGCCGCACAGCGCCGCGAGCTCGCCGGCATCGGCCGCGCGGCGCTCACCCCCGACCAGCACGTCGACGCCGCGATCCTGGAGGACGGGCTCGCGCTCGAGCTGCTCGAGCTGCAGGAGATCCGGGAGTGGACGTGGAACCCGCGCCTGGTGGACTCGTTCACCTACTACGACCCACGCGAGATGGTGGCGGCGCGCCTCTCCGACATCGTGCACGGGACCTGGGGCACGCCCGCGCAGCGCCTGAAGGCCGTCACCTCGCAGCTCCAGGCGCTGCCGCGGTTCCTCGCCGACCGGCGCAAGGCGCTGAGCGCCGTCTCCAAGGTGCACCTCGAGCAGGCCATCCAGGACAACAAGGGCCGCCTCGCCTTCTTCGAGACGGAGCTCGCCCGGTTCACCCGCCGCAGCGGCCGCGCGGAAGCGGCGCGCAGGAGGGCGGTGAAGGCGCTGCGCGGGTACCAGGCCTTCATGGAGCAGGACCTCCCCGCGCGCGCGACCCAGGACTGGCGCCTCGGACCCGAGCTCTACCGCAAGAAGTTCCCGCTCGCGCTCCAGACGGAGGTCACCGCGGACGAGCTGGCTCGGCTCGCGCGCGAGGACTTCGCCGCCGCGCGCAAGGAGCTGCAGGAGGTGGCGCACCGGCTCCACCGCGAGCTCCTCCCCAACGAGCCCGAGCCGCCCGGTGGCGGGCTCATCGCCATCGTGAAGGACGCGATCACCAGGGACCACCCTGCGGCCGACGGGCTGGTGCAGGCCAGCGCCGAGAAGCTCGACGGGCTGCGCGCGTTCGTGGACGAGAAGGAGCTGGTGACGCTCCCGCCCAAGGACACGCTCTCCGTCGAGCCGATGCCCGAGTTCAAGCGCAGCGGCAGCGGCGCCGAGTACCTCTCACCGGGCGCGCTCGACCGCAGCGCCGGGTTCCGCGGCACGTACTACGTCGAGCCGCCCGATCCCACCTGGCCGAAGGAGAAGATCGAGAGCTACCTGCGCGCGAACAACCACCACGAGATCGCGCTCACCGCCGCGCACGAGGCGCTGCCCGGCCATCACACCCAGGCCTGGTGGGCCCGCCGCGAGCGGAGCGCGCTCCGGGCGACGCTGTGGAGCGGCCCGTTCGCGGAGGGCTGGGCCGTCTACGGCACGACCCTCCTCGTGAAGCTCGGGTTCGGCGGGGAGAAGAACGACCGGCTGCTCTTCCTCGACCTGTTCGGCCGGATGATCGTGGCCGCGAACACCATCCTCGACGTCGGGCTCCAGGGCGGCGAGATGAGCGACGAGGACGCGCTGCGCTTCATGATCGACGACGGTTTCCAGGAGAAGGCGCAGGCGGAGCGCAAGCTGCTCCGCGCCAAGCTCGACTCGACCCAGCTCTGCCAGTACTTCCTCGGCCGCGCGGAGATCGACCGGCTCGAGCGCGAGCTGCGTGAGCGCGGCGCCTTCGACCAGCGCAAGTTCGACGAGGCGCTCCTCTCCCACGGCACCGTCGCCGTGAGGCACCTCAGGGATCTCGTGCTGGGGCGGTGAGAGGGTTGTCCAGAACGCCCATCCCGTCGCCGCGGCGAGCGATCCGCGTCGCATCGCTTCGTTGCTCCTTCCTCACCTACCCTGCGGGTGCAAGGATCCGTCACCCTCTCGGGACCTCGCGGCCGTCTGCGCCGTCGTGCCTGGGGCGGCGCCGAGGTCGAAGCGTCGGCAAGGGCAGAGAGGAGTGTGGCCGCTCGACGAGCGGCGCTCCGCGCGCGCCCGGATCAATTGGCAGCCGTCGTCGATGGACCGCCTGTGCGCGTCCGGACCGGGTTCGCGTGGCCCGGCTCACGGGGACGCGGCGGGACCGACAGGTTTGCCACCGCGCTCCGGCGTCGCGGGCCAGCCTGCTTCGAACAGGCTCGGCTGAGCGGGCGGCCGTGCATCGCGAGCACTTATCCCGGAATCAGTAGATTCACTCATCCGGGGCATGTCACGGCGCCGGAACTGGTCCATGTGCTCGCGCCCGAATGTCTCCTCCGCTGCGTGGACGTTATGGGGACGGCAGCGCATCGTGACGTTCTCGACCGTCGATCGGCCGCCGAGCGCCACCTCCTCGAGATGGTGGAACTCGAGCTTCCATCGGCTCCCGCAGCGCTTCCCGTCCGGTCCGACGTGGGTGCAGCGGCCCCCATCGCGCTTGTAGACCTCGCGCTTCACCGCTGCCGGGATCGGCCCGCGCCGTCTCTCGGACCCGGGGCGCTCCGGGGCGGGAGCCTCCTCCCCCCGCTTTCTCGTGGGCTCGACCGCGCCGCGCCGCTTCCCGTACTTGTCGATCGTGCAGCGCACGGCCTCGCGGAGCAACGCTCCCAGGTTGCCGCTCGGGACCTTGTGGGAGAGGAGTGCCTTCAGCTCGTCGAGCTCCGCGAGGAACGCCTCGTCGACGGTGACGGTGAGCGTGTGCGTGTCCTTCGCGACGGGCGTGAGCAGCGCCCGGGACGCCGGTGCAAGCGCCTCGACCGGTGGCGCGGGCCGAGCCGCGTCGGGCGCCTCGGTCGACTCGGGGCCGTGTGCGGGCGGAAGGCCGAGCGCCGGCGCGACCGCCTCCGCCCGAGAGGGGAGCTTGCGGATCCCCTCCCGCGGGATGGGGCGCGGCTGGATGCTGACGACGAGCCGCTCGACGTCCAGCTTCGACTTCCCCGCTGCGCGGGCGAGAACGTCGGCCGCGTTCTCGCCCGTCAGCACGGGGTCGAGGAGGCGGACCGTGGAGAGGCAGAGGCGACCCTCGCGCAGCATCTCCGCCACGACCGGGAAGCGGCGCAGGACGCGCATGGCGGCGATGCGGAGCGCCGTCGGACCCTCGCGCAGGAGGAGCGCGCGCTGGCAGTAGTTCCAGAGCGAGTCGTAGCCGGCCTCGAGCCAGGCCTTGCGTCGGTCATACTCCTCGAGGTGGAGGAGGAACTCGACCAGGACCGCGCGTTCGTGGCCGACGAGCTCGGAGAGGCGCTGGGCGAGGACGGCGGAGTCGAGCGCGGAAGGAAGTGTCGCGTGCATGGTGCACCTCCAGTGACCTTCTCTCACCGTAACACGCGTCTTCCGGGCCTCCGGGAACCGGCCTGGCTGCCTCGCGCTCGCGACTTCGGAGCGCGGTGGTCGGCGACGGGTCGCCCGCTCGGTCGCGCGCGCGCCGAGGCGAGCGGAAGCGTCAGGCACGCCTTCGCGACGAGATGCCGTCCGCGGCGGCGCGAACGCATGAGTTCGGCTCCAAGCACTTTCTTCGGTCCCTGTGGGGGCGCGTGGAGAGCGCGCCGGGCATGGGCACGGGCGGCATCGGCGCGCCGCGCGCTTGTATGCCGATCACGCGGACGACGCCGCGGATGCGCCGCACCGCCTCGCGTGCGACGCTCGCCGACGGCGACCAGTCGCGCTCGCGGCGCCGCCGCCCTCGCCGCTGCCTCACCTCACTGCCGAGAACCGCACTGCCCGACCGTCACCGCTCGCACCCCCGAACGCTGCTCGTGTCGGCGAGGTCACTTGTGACGAATCGTGAGACCCTGCAGGTAGGCTCGGTCGTGGCGCCTCGCGCTGCTCGCGCCTCGCTGGCTCGGTCCCGGGCATTCTGAACGACGCTGTGAGCCCGACTGCTGCTTTCACGGCGCGGCTGGGTGTGCGATCCTCCGCGGATGCGCACGATCGCGCTCGCGTCACTGCTCTCGTTGCTCGCCGGTTGCGCCAGCGCGCCGCCCCGGCCCTCCGGCGACGCCTGGGATCGCTGCCGCACGAGGAGCCCCGCCGCCTGCGCCGAGCTGGGACACGAGCGCGTCCTCGCGAATCGTCCGGACGACCGATGGACCGCGGCGCTGCTCATGGCGGCGTGCGAGGGCGGCGTGGCGAAGGCGTGCGCGGAGCTCGCGGCCTTCCCCCTGCAGGCGTCCGCGGAAGACGCGTCGGAACGGTAAGGTCTCGAGGAGGCGCGCCAGCACGCCGACGACGTGCGCGCGTTCGTACCGCGTGAGCTCGAGCCGACGCTCGCGATCACCCCGGAGCGCATCGCGGCCGCGGGCAGGCTCGATCCGCGTTACGCGCAGGTGGTCGCATTCCTCTCGCAGCAGCGCCTGTCTCGTCTCCGTTGCGGCCGGCCCACCGTATGGCTCACATTCGCCCTCGACTCCCTCGGCAGCGCGCGAGACGTCACCGTCGCCCTGCTCGGCCAGGGCGACGCCGCGTGCGTCCGGTCCGCGGTCGAGGGGTGGACGTTCCCGCTCCCGTACGCCGACCGTGGCGGGTTCTTCTGGGTTGGTGCCAGCCAGACGGGACGCCCGGAGGATCTGGTCGCATCGCCGGGCGAGGCGGGAAAGGGATGGACCGCGCCGGTGTCCGACCCAGCGTGCATCGCGTCGTCGGTGAAGGTCCCCGCTTCCATGAGCGGGGTGCATGGCAAGGTGCGGTTCAAGTTCGCGGTGGACAGGGATGGGAAGGTCTCGCTCTTCCATCCCATCGACGTGGCGCCACCCGTCCTCGTGCACGCCGTGCGCGAGGCGGTGGAAGGCTGCGCGTGGCTGCCCGGCCACGCACCGGACGGAACCACCGCCAGGATCTGGGTGGTCCTGCCGATGCGGTTCCAGCAAGGCTCTAGGTGAGCGTGTCGCGCAGCGGGTCCCCCCCGCCGCCCAGCACCGCGCGCTCGAGCAGCCCCTCCAGCGCTCCGAGGAGCTGCCTGTTCCCTTCCTGGCGATACCCGGCGACCTTCCGCTCGAGCTCGGGGACGCGCTCCAGGAACTCGCCCAGGCGCTCCGGCGTGAGCTCCTCCGCGGCGAGCCCGTAGCCTTCGGCCTCGAGGTAGCGCGCGTTCAGCACCTGCTCGAACTGCTTCTTCACCGGCGAGGAGAGCACGGGCTTGTGCAGGTAGACGGCCTCGCTGAGCAGCGTGAAGCCGCCGTTCGCGATGACCGCGCTCGCGGTGCGCAGGTCGTGGATGAAGGTCGCCTCGGAGAAGGGCCGGTAGCGCAGGCGGCCCTCCACCACCTCCTCGCGCAGCCCGCGCCGGAACCCGTAGATGCGGCACTCCCGCCCGCACCCGGCGAGGAGCGCGGGCAGCTCGGTGTTCGACTCGGACGTCTGGTACACGAGGAGGTGCTCGCCGCGCTCGCGGCGCGCGGCGAGGATCTCGGGGCGCAGCACCGGCGGGTGGAGGCTCGTGCGCGCCTTGCGGACCGGCGGGAAGAAGAAGCTCGTGACGAGGTAGTGGAGACAGCCCGGCAGCTTCGCCTTGACCACCGCCTTCGCGAGCTGGAAGTCGAGCTCGTGGCCCGCCAGTATCTCCTGCGCGTGGGCGCAGCGCGACACCACCTGGATGTTGTCGAGCGAGACGACCGGGAGGCGGTGCGTCTTCGCGTACAGGTAGCTCCAGGTCTCGAAGTCGGAGACGACGACGTCGGGCTGGAACTGCTCGGCGAGGTCGAAGTAGGCGCGCACGTTGCGCGGCCAGCCGCCGGTGACCGCGCCGCGCAGGTTGCGGAAGAGGGTGTGGAAGTTCCGGACCTCGTTGTCCTCGTAGACGATGGTGAGGCCCCAGATCTTGTTGACGCCGAGGTGATCCGACTCGCGCGTCTTGAGGTAGTCGTGGGCCCGGCCCGAGACGACCACCTGCACGTCGTGCGTGCGGGCGAGCTGGTCGATGACGACCCGCGACCGCATCGCGTGCCCCATCCCCTCTCCCACGACGCCGTACAGGATCCGCATCCGCGGATCATAGCCGGCTACTTGTGGTACGGCTCGCCGCGCAGGATCGTCATGGCGCGGTAGAGCTGCTCGACGAGCACGAGGCGCGCGAGTCGGTGCGCGAGCGTGAGCCGCGAGACCGCCAGCTTCTCGCCGGCGCGCGCCAGCACCTCCGCCGAGAGCCCGTCCGACCCGCCGAGGACGAGCGCGACGTCGCGTCCGCCCGCCCGCCACCCGTCCACGCGCCGCGCGAATTCCAGGCTGGTGTACTCCTTCCCGCGCTCGTCGAGCGCGACGACGTGCTCGCGCGCGTCGATGGCAGCGAGGATCGTCGCGCCCTCCTCCTCCTTCGCGCGCGGCGTGCCGGCGTGCTTCCTCGCCTCGGACAGCTCGACGAGCTCGAACTTCGCGTAGCGCTCGAGGCGCCTCGCGTACTCCGCCACCGCGGGCGCGTAGAGGCCGGAGCGGTCCTTCCCGATGGCGAGCAGGCGGAGCTTCACGCCGCCGATCCTCCCCCGCCGGTCACGCGGGCGACGCGCGCAGCGAAGGCCGGAGCTCGCGGTCGTGCCCGATGAACACGCCTGCTGTCTAGCAGCCGGGGGCGTCGAGGGCCAGCGCTCAGCGCGGAGCCGCCTCGCACCCAGCGCCCGAGAAGAAGGCGCGGGTGGGATCGCTCCGCACGAGCGAGGGCGGCGGCGCATCCGGCGCGAGTCCGCCCGCCGCCTCGACCCGCTCCTCGCCACCCTCGTCGACGACGACGTGGCGCCCCCATGGGCCGTTCGAGGACGTGCCGCGGACGAGCGCCTCGCGCAGCCGTCCCCGGTCGTCGAACCACTCCTCCACGAGCATGCCGTCGGCGCGCTCGCGCACGAGCTTCACGACGCGCTGCTCGCGGTCGATCCACGCCGTGCGGCGGACGTCGCCTCCCGGGCACGGGTCGAAGCGCTTCTGCGCCTCCGACAGCTCGTTCGCGGCGTGGCGGCGCTCGATGTCATGCGCGACCGCGCTCGCCGACGGCGCGGGCGCGACCGCGCCGCTGCGCATCCGCGCCGGTGGCCCGGCGGGCGCGGCGGCGACGCCGGGCCCCGCGTACGCCTCGGGAGCGGCGCGGCGCGAGGCCTTCTTCTCGGGCCTGCCCGCGCCGATCTCGGGCTCCGCCATCACCCTGTCCTGGCGTTCCGGCGGCACACCGGCCTCGTCCGCGACCTGCGGCCGCGCGGGCGCGGCGGGCGCGGCGGTCGGCGGCGGCGCGGGGAGCGGGCGAGGGGCGGCAACCGGCGCCGGCGTGGCGGGCGCGCTCGCGCCCCGGCCGCCACCGATCCCGGCGCCCTGCTGCGGCGGCGGCACCTTCTTCTCGGCGTGGATCCGGCGCGGCGGCTCCTCCGCGCTGAACCCGTTCGGCGCCGCCGGCGTGCCCGGGCCATCGTCGGGCGGTGTCGCGAAGCGCGGCCCCTCTCGCGGCGCTGGCGGCGCGCTCGAGACGCCGGGAGGGGGCGCCGGGGCCACGGCGGGCGCGGCGGCCGGCGCGGGCGCGGCGTCCTCCGTCGGCGGGCGGAGCGCGCTCTTCCAGTTGACCACGAGGAAGACGGCGACCACCGCGAACGCCGTCCCCGCCGCGAGCTTGTACCCGAAGGCGCCGAGCGCGAGCGAGAACGAGTCACGCCGGCGCTCCTCGGCCGCCTTGCGCGCGGCCGCGAGCAGGACCGCGTCGCCGCGCTCCGGCGCGGGCGGCGCGTCGAGCCGGGCCATCGCCGCGCGGGTCGCCGCGAGCCGATCGCGCTCGGCCCGGCACGCGTCGCAGCCCGCGAGGTGCTGCTCCGCCTCCGCCGCCTCGCGGCGCGAGAGCTCGCCGTAGGCGAGGTCGACCAGGCGCTCGCGGCAGGTCTCGTGGGTCATGGCACGACGCTCCTCGCCGCGACCACCTCGTCTGGCACGACCCCGAGCCGCGCCAGGTCCGCGCGCAGGGCCTCGAGCGCGTAGCGCATCCGGCTCTTCACGGTGGGCACCGGCGCGCCGGTGATCTCGGCGATGTCCGCGAACGGGACGCCGGCGTACTCGCGCAGCACGAACACCTCGCGCTGCTCCAGCGGGAGGGCCGCCAGCGCGGCCTCGAGCTTGGGCCGGAGGAGCGCGCTCTCCGCGCCGCGATCAGGACCCGGCGCCTCGGCGGCGACGCCGTCCGCGAGCACCCGCCCGTCCGCGCGCGGGGCGTCGAGCGACTCGACGGTCCGGTGCGACGAGCGCCGCGCCTCGTCGAGCGCGACGTTGCGGGCGATCGAGAACGCCCAGGTGGTGAAGCGCGCGCGGCGCTCCCATCGCGGCGCCGCCGCGACGACCTTGAGCCAGGTCTCCTGCGCGAGGTCCTCGGCACGGCTGCGGTCGCCCGTGAGCCGGTAGAGGAACGCGTGGAGCGCGGCGCGGTGACGGCGCAAGAGGGCCTCGAAGGCGCCGACGTCGCCCGCCTGGTACCGCCGCATGAGCTTCTCGTCGCTCTGTCCGGTCGCCACGCGCTTCACGAGGTCGGGGCCACGTCACCTGGAACGCACGGCCGCCGGCAAGGATCTGGCGGCAGTGTAGCCGAATGCGCGCCGCCCGATCCGAGAGGCTGCTCCCTTGCCCCCGCCCGCGGCGCTCGCCTGCCGGCTCGTGGCCGCGCGGGAAGGCGTGGGCAGACCCGTTCCCCATGCGAGACACGCCGTTCCGCGCTGCGCATCGCGAGCGGCCACGCGTGCCCGGAACCGGCGCGCCCGCCCGTTGGCCCGGCGCTCGCAGTCCCACCGCGTGGACGGGTGCGACGCCGGTGCAAGCCCCTGCTCGTGCGCCCGGGGAGAGGGAGATGGACGCCTTCGTGGCCCGTTCCGGCATGCGCATCGCGGCGACGCTCGCGCTCCTCGCGGCGCTCGCAGCCGCGGCGCTCGCCGGAGCCTGCAACGGCAAGAGCTCGCAGCTCGTGGAGGCGAGCCCCGACGCAGGCGTCACCGTCGAGAGCGGGCCCGATGCCGGCGTGGTCGTCGCAGGCGCGCCGGACGCGGGCACGCCCGACGCCGGGCCGGCGCTCGGCGGGCCCGGTCCCTGGCCCATCGCGAACCAGACGTTCTCCTCGGCCGACGGCCTCCAGGAGGCGCCCGTCGTCGGCACCACCACCGACGAGGCGCAGAACCGCTGGATCGCGACCAACACCGCCCTGTACCTCCTCAGGCCGGGCGAGAAGCCGCGGCGCTTCACCTCGAGCGACGGGCTCCACCTCATGGACAACCCGGCCCTCATCCGGGAGGACTACTGCGGCTCGACCGCGGTCGTCCCCGGCGCGGCCCTGCCGCCCGGCATCCTCACCATCGCGGGCGGCGCCGCGGGCGAGGTCTTCGTCGGATACCAGGGCGCGGACGAGATGGTCGGCGACTGCAGCGATCCCGCCTGGGCGCGCCACTCGGGCAAGGTCGACCGCGTGCGGTTGAAGCCGGACGGGACGCTCGAGGTGACGCGCTTCGATCTCGCCTCGGCCGGCTACGGCATGAGCTTCTGGCACAACCGGACCGTGTACCGGCTCGTCTACGATCACGGCGTGGAGTTCGACCAGCCGACGCACCCGCACACCCTGTATGTCGGCACGAATCACGGGGTGGACCTGCTCCTGCCCGACAAGTATCGCGATCCGATGCCGGGCGAGTGGTCCGGGTCGCCCATCCTCGAGTGGATGGGAGATCACCTGCACCCGAGGGTCTGCATCCAGCCAGGCGGCGCGCCCTGCCCCCACGGCGAGGGCAACGAGCGGTACGGAGACTGGCACGGCCTCGCCATCGCACCCGACGGCGACCTGTGGGTCGCGGGGCGCTGGGCGGCGGGCAAGATCCGGTGGGATCCGCTCGGTCCGCTGCACTGGGAGCACGACCGGACGGGCGCCGAGGCGTTCTCGGAGGCGTTCGGCGATCCGGCCGACACGAACCCGCCCGTCTTCCCCGTCGCGAAGGAGGGGGAGGTCGTGAGCCTGACCGCGGTGGCGGTGACGCCCGACGGCACGGTCTGGTTCGGCAACAGGGCGATCTACGCCGATCCCGGCGAGCGGGACCGCGGGGTCGCGTCGTACAAGCCTGGCAAGGGGTTCACGTACTACAGCCCATTCGACGTCGGCATGTCCGAGACGGCGGTGCAGGACATCGTCGCGCTCCCGGACGGCCGCGTCGTCTTCGCGGGCCCGAGCACCGGGATCGCCTTCTACGATCCGGCGACGAAGCGACACGTCGCGATGCGGGCGGGCCAGGGCATCCCCGACGACCGCGTGCTCCAGCTCGAGGTCGATCGCATGGTGAGCCCGCCGGCGCTCCACGTGTCGACCGCGGGCGGCGCGGCCGCCATCCGCGTGTTCCCGAAGTGACGGTCACGGGCCGGGGCCCGCGCCCCGCGGCGCGCGGCGGTGATCGACGACGCGCGTCGCCTTCCCCGCCGAGCGCTCGATGCTGCCCGGCGCGACGAGCTCCACCGCCATGCGGATCCCGGTGACGGCGTGGATCTCGTGGTCGATGCGGTCGCGGAGCGTGATCAGGTGGC
>DASWDS010000016.1:0-6580 GCA_036395165.1 Anaeromyxobacteraceae bacterium
AAGTTCTGAACCAGTTCCTCATCTGTCTGCTCCGCAGCACTTTGCGGGGAAGGCTCCGGGCCTTGCAATGAACGGCAAGGCCCGGGCCCTCCCCGCAGAGCCCTACCGGGGAAGGCGGAGCGCCGCCTCCCCCGAACCCCCACCCGCGTGCCGCGCGCCCCAGCACCGGCTCATGATCTCTGGCGCGCGGCACTAGTGCTGCTCCGCAGAAATGGTGAGCCAGTGCGACATCTCTCTGCTCCGCAGCACTTTGCGGGGAAGGCTCCAGGCCTTGCAAGGAAGGGCAAGGCCTGGGCCCTCCCCGCAGGGCCCTACCGGGGGAGGGGAGGCGTCGCCTCCCCCGAACCCCCACCCGCGTGCCGCGCGCCCCAGCACCGGCTCATGTTCTCTGGCTCGCGGCACTAGCTCCGTCTCCGCAGGATGAAGGGGAGGTGGACGGCGTCGTCCTTGTAGTCGGTGCAGAGCGCGTACATGGCGATGTTCACGCCGAGCCGAAAGGCCGTCTCGCGCTGCGCCTCTCCGCCCGGCGTGCACGCGTACTCCCAGTCGCCGAGCTGCCCGCGCGCCCAGGCCCCACCGAGGTCGTTCTGCGAGTAGAGGACCGCGACGCGGCCGTCGAGGACCTGCGCCTCGAGCCACGGCTTCACCGCCAGCCGTCCGCCCTGGTGGTCGATCAGGTAGAAGCTCTTGTAGAGCACGTGCTCCCTGGCAACGCGCAGGATGGGCGAGGCGGGGAGGAGGCGGGTGAGCTCGCGCCGGACGGACGCGTCGAAGCCGGCGCCGTCGGAGCCGTCGGCTCCGTCGACCAGCAAGAACCCGCCGTACTGGAGGTGGCGGCGGAGCCCGGCGAGCTCCGCGTCCGTGAACGGAGGGAGCGCGCCGTCGCCCGCGAGGTAGAGCATCGGGAAGCGGTGCAGGCCGGCGTGGGACAGCCGGACGGGCTCCGCGTCGGATCCGGTCTCGATGCTGGTGCGCTGCGCCAGCTCCCACTGCAGGCGCCGCAGCGCCGACGGCCGCGGATTCCAGCGGCCGCCGTGCTCGACGTGCCCGATGACGAGCTTGGAGGTGTCGGGGAGCGCGCGGGCCGCGCGCGGGAGCGTGAGCGCGGCGGTGCCGAGGGCGAGGAGCTCGAGGAAGTCGCGGCGGCGCATGGACACGCTCGAAGGTGGCAACACCCGGCTGACAGGGCCATTCCGGGAACGCACCCCGGAGACTACTACGGCCCCCCGCCGCGGCGCCGCGCTTCCGGCAGGCACCAGCGGCTGGTACATTCGGTGGGCATGGGCCGGCGCCAGACAGCGGAGCGGAGCACCCCCGCCGCGGAGCTCTCCGCGCTGCTCGCGGCCGGCGATCACCGCGCCGCGAGGACGCTGGCGCGCGAGATCCTCGCGGGCGCGGCCGAGCGCGAAGCGGATCGCGAGGCGGCGCGCGCGGCGCTGGCGCGAGTCGCGCCGGAGCGGGGCGCCTCCGTCGCCGCCGCCGCCGGGCTCCTCTTCCTCGCCGTGGTGGCCGCGCTCGGCCTGCTCCTGCGCGCATGACGGGGCTCGTCGCGCTCCTCCAGGCGTGGCTCGCCGCGGCCGAGGCGCTCGCGGCGCGCCTGCCCGACCTCGCGAAGGCGCTCGCGCAGGGCTCCTGGCCCGCGGTGGCCCTCGCGACCGCGGCCGGCCTGGTGCTCCTCATGGCGGGTGCGCGCCTCGGCCCCGTGCTGGCGGCCGCGGGCGGTGCCCTCCTCGGATGGATCGCGGGCGGCCTCGCCGCGCCGGCCGTCCAGGGCTGGTTGCCGGCCCGGCTTCCGCCCTGGGTGGGCGCCGCCGGCCTCGGCCTCTCGTCCGCGCTCGTCCCCGAGGTCTACCCGATCGCGCTCGGGCTCGTCATGGGCGCGCTGCTCGGGTCGAAGGTGCCGCTCGCCGGCCGCGCCTCGCTCGGGGCCGGGGTGGGCGGCATGGCGCTGGCGCTGCTCGGCGCCGCGCTGCGGCGGCTGGTGCTGGCGGTGACGGCGGCGATCGCCGGCGCGGTCCTCGTCACGGCCGCGCTGCTCGCGTCCGCCGGCCGCTTCCCGGCCCTGGCGGTGCTCACCCAGCGACCCATCATACTCGCCGGCCTCGCCGCGCTGCTCGTCGTGGCGGGCACGGCGTTCCAGCTCGGGGCCCGCTCCCCGAGCGGCGGAAAGGCGCGGCGGCCCGCGCGCGCGTCCATCCACGCGGACGAATGGCGCGATCTACAGGGCTGAGATCTTCAAGTTGTCGAAGAAGAGATCCGCCGCCCAGCCCGAAAACCCGAAACGGTCGTGACCCTTCCCGGCGAGCGGCCGCGGGTCGTCGTACTCGAGGAAGAGCTCGCCGTCGATGAGCCAGCGCAGGACCCCGCCGCGCCGCTCGACGCGCATGTGGTACGTGCGCTTCGCCGTGACCTTGCGATCCCTGCGCTCCTTCCGGTCCTTCCCGTGCTCGTCGAGGCGCGCGATGACGCTGATGGCGTTCCCCCAACCCCCGAAGATGCAGATGTAGCCGGAGGCGTGGTCGCGGCCGTCACCGAAGATCTCGAACTTGATGTCGCCGGGCCGGTCGCCGGTCGCCGTCTCGCTGCGCGCGTCGAATTCCAGGGCCACGTCGCGCGGGAGCCGCATTCGCAGCCAGAGCGGGTTGTTCTTCGCCTCGGGCGCCCACAGCTCGCCGTTCGCGATGCGCCAGTGCATGCCGGTCGTGAAGTAGTCCGGTCCGATCGCGGCGCGGTCGAAGTGGTCCTCGAAGGCGGGACCGGCCACGGTCACCTTCGCCTCACCCCGCACGAGCAGGTGCACGAGCGCGACGTTCGCGGCCGCGACGCATGCAGCGAGCGCGACCCAACCCCGCCAGCCGAGGGGGCGGTCGGGGTCGTGCGCGGTCGGGGTCGAGGTCGGGGTCGGGGTCGAGGTCGAGGTCGCGTTCGAGGTCGCGGTCGCGGTCGCGGTTGTCGGAGTCGAGGGCAGGGCGCGGTCCGTGGGGCGGCGGGACTACTCCGGCGGCGTCATGAGCTCGAAGTCCGGGACCTCGGCCGCGAGCTCCTCTCGCAGCCGCTTCACCATCTTCGCCTCGATCTGGCGGGCGCGCTCGCGGGTGAGCTTGAACCGATCGCCCACCTGCTGGAGCGTGAGGGGCTCCGCGCCGTCGCGCGGCAGGAGCCGGTGCTCGAAGATGAAGCGCTCCTTCTCGTCCGTGAGCGACGCGGCGAACGCGTCGAGCTTCTCGCGGAAGAGGCGCTTCAGCTGCTCGTCCCCGAGCGCCTCGTCGGGCGGCCGCTCCGCGTGCGCGAAGCGCTCGAGCCGCGTCTGCCGCGCGTCGTCGTCTCCGCCGCCGCGCGCCGGGGCGTCGAGCGAGACGTCCTCGCTCCCCATCCGCGCGCTCATCTCCTCGACGTCGCGCTCCTCGACCTGCAGGTTCTTCGCGAGCAGCCGTGGCGTGGGCTCGATGCCGCGCGCGAGCAGCTTCTCCCGCTCCTTCGCGAGGTTGAAGAAGAGCTTCCGCTGCGCCTGCGTCGTCCCGAGCTTCACCATGCGCCAGTTGTCCATGATGAAGCGGATGATGTAGGCGCGGATCCACCACGCGGCGTACGACGAGAGCTTCACGCCCTTCATCGGGTCGTACTTCTTCACCGCCTGCATGAGCCCCATGTTCCCCTCCTGGATGAGATCGAGGAGGTGGAACGCGCTGCGGCGGTACTCGTTCGCGATCTTCACGACGAGGCGCAGGTTCGACGCGACGAGCTTGTAGGCGGCGTCGACGTCGCCCGTCTGCCGGTACTTGTGCGCGAGCGCCTGCTCCTCCTCGCGCGAGAGCAGGGGGTGGCGGGAGACCTCCGCCATGTAAGCCCGAAGCGGGTCATAGCGGACGAGCCCGCCGTCGGCGGGCGCCGGCTTGGGCGCCGGCAGCGCCTTCGCCGAGCGGAGGCTCGTCGGGCTCGCGCCCGGCTTGTGCGGAGGGGTCGGCATGCGCGCTGGCGGCGGAGGGCCGCGTCCTTCCAGGGGAAGTTTCTGCGGCCCGGAACCGTTGTGATATAAGCCTGGCGCCTTGCAATCAAGGCGTGTCTTGGCGCATGGCGCGTTCGCGTGATGGCGCGGCTCCCCGTCGTGACGGGGGGCCACGCGTTCGAGCGAGCCGCCATGCGCCGCTGAAGCGAGCTGCGCGCCCGGCGCGCGGCCCTGGAAAGCGAGTTGCGTGTGGACAGCGTGAACGATCCGGCCGGCGCTCCGGCGCCGGTCTCCGACTACGTCGCCGAGGGCTCCTTCGACGACTTCAACCTCTCCGAGCAGGTCCGGCAGGGCATCGCCGAGCGCGGCTACCTGCGCCCGACGCCCGTGCAGGCCGCGACCGTGCGCCCCCTCCTCGACGGGCGCGACGTCATCGTCCGCTCGAAGACGGGCACCGGCAAGACCGCCGCCTTCGGCATTCCCATCCTGGAGCGGATCCCGAGCGGCTACCGGCGCCCGGCGGCGCTCGTCATGTGCCCGACGCGCGAGCTGGCTCTCCAGGTCGCCGACGAGATCGCAGGCCTCGGCAAGCACAAGGACGTCTCGGTCGTCGCGATCTACGGCGGCGCGTCGATGGGCGACCAGCTCGATCGGCTGAAGAAGGGCGCCGAGATCGTGGTCGGGACGCCCGGCCGCATCTACGACCACATCCGGCGCGGGACGCTCAAGCTCGACGGGATGCTGGTGTGCTGCCTCGACGAGGCGGACGAGATGCTGAACATGGGCTTCTTCGAGGAGGTGACGCGCATCCTCGACCACCTGCCCGACGACTGCCAGCAGCTGCTCTTCTCGGCGACGGTGCCGGAGGACATCGAGCAGCTCATCCACGACTACCTCCACGAGCCCGAGACGATCCTCCTCTCCGGCGACGAGTTCCGCGTCGACAACATCCGGAACGTCTTCTTCCACACCGTCGACGCCTACCCGAAGCCGCGCAACCTCCTCTACATGATCGAGATGGAGGAGCCGGAGTCGGCGATCGTGTTCTGCAACACGCGCAGCGACACCGGGCTCGTCTCGGCGGTGCTGAACCGCAATGGCTACGACGCGGAGCTCATCAACGGCGATCTCCCGCAGAAGGAGCGCGAGCGCGTCATGGCCAAGGTGAAGCGCGGCGAGCTGCGCTTCATGGTGGCGACCGACATCGCGGCGCGCGGCATCGACATCTCCGACCTCACGCACGTCATCAACTACTCGCTCCCGGAGGATCCGGCGGGCTATCTGCACCGCGTCGGCCGCACGGGGCGCATCGGGAAGAAGGGCACGGCGCTCTCGCTCGTCTCCGGCTCGGAGATGATGACGCTGAAGGCGCTGCAGACGAAGTACGGCATCGCCTTCGAGGAGAAGATCCTGCCGGCGCCCGAGGACGCGCGCCGCGTCTGGACCGAGCGGCACGTGAACGAGCTCAAGGAGGCGATGAGCTCGACCGTGTTCGAGGCCTACATCCCGCTCGCGCAGCAGCTCAAGTCGCGGTCGGACGGGGACTGGCTGGTCGCGTTCGCGCTCAAGTACTTCTTCACGCACCACCGCATGGAGCGCGTGCAGCAGCTGCAGAAGGCGGAGCACAAGCGCGAGGAGCACGAGAAGCGCGAGCACCGGCCGCGCGTGGACGCCGAGCGCGCGGAGCTCAAGGGAGCTCCCGAGCGCGCCGAGCGCCGCGACCGCGGGGACCGCCCGCGAGGCGATCGCGCCGTGCGCGGCGTGGAGGCTCGCGGCGAGCGGCGCGACGCGGGTCGCGGCCGCCGGCACGAGGGCAGGGTGGACGACGTGCGGAGCGCACCGGAGACGGTGGACACGAGCGCCACGCCGACCCGCGAGGTGAGCGTCGAGCGCGCCGCGGCGCAGGAGCCGACGAACGGCGTCGAGCATGGCGCCGCGCGGCAGCCCGAGGCGGACGAGCGCGTCCCTCAGAAGGCCCGCGTCTTCCTCACGCTGGGACAGAAGGACGGGGCCGACGAGGCGAAGGTGCGGGCGGCGCTGTCGGCGCTCGCTCCCGGCATCGAGGTCCTCGCGGTCGACGTCCGGCAGAACGCGAGCTTCGTCGAGGTGAAGCCGGAGGCGGTCGACGCGGCCGTGGCCGCGCTCCATGGCAAGGAGCTCGACGGCAGGGCCCTCACCGCCGAGAAGGCGCGGCGGCGGCGGCGGTAGCGGCTAGGCGATCGGCGCGCCGTCGAGCCTCGACCGGAGCGGCGCCACCTTCGCCTGGAAGTCCGCGCGGTGCTCCGGCGCGACCGGCGCCTCGCGGGGCACCTTCAGGCTGAGCGGGTTCACGAAGCCGCCGCCGCGGCGCACCGCGTAGTGCAGGTGCGGGCCGGTGGCGAGCCCCGTCTGCCCCACCGCGCCGATGACCTGCTTCTGCATGACGCGCGAGCCGGCGTGGACCGCCACGGCCGAGAGGTGGCAGTAGACGGTGTCGAACCCGTTGCGGTGGCGGAGCGTGACCGACTTGCCGCAGCCGCCGTTCCAGCCGGCCTGGGCCACGGTGCCGTCTCCGACCGCCCACACCGGCGTGCCCACCGGGGCGCCGTAGTCGACGCCCTGGTGCGCCTTCACGTAGCCGAGCACCGGGTGCAC
>DASWDS010000017.1:0-3778 GCA_036395165.1 Anaeromyxobacteraceae bacterium
ACGGCGCGCGCGAGCGAGGCGCCCATGAGCCCGAGGCCCACGACGCCGAGCTGCCTCGGGAACCCCGTGGTCACACCGACCGCCCGACCGCCTTCGCCACCGCGGAGACGCGCTCCATGAGCTCGGCGAGCATCTTCGGCGTGAGCGACTGCGGGCCGTCCGAGAGGGCGCGCTCCGGGTGCGGGTGGCACTCGATGATGAGGCCGTCGGCGCCGGCGGCGACGGCCGCGAGCGCCATCGGCAGCACGAGCGAGCGCTTGCCGGTGCCGTGCGACGGGTCCACCACCACCGGCAGGTGCGAGAGCTCCTTCAGGACCGGGATCGCCGAGAGGTCGAGGGTGTTGCGCGTCGCCTTCTCGTAGGTCCGGATGCCGCGCTCGCACAGGATGACGTTCGGGTTGCCGCTCGCGAGGACGTACTCCGCCGCCATGAGCAGCTCCTCGATCGTGCCCGAGAGCGCGCGCTTCAGGAGGACCGGCTTCCCCGCGCGGCCGCAGGCCTGGAGGAGGTTGTAGTTCTGCATGTTGCGCGCGCCGATCTGCAGCACGTCGGCCCACTCCTCGACGAGCGGCACCGCCTCGGGAGTCATCACCTCGGTGACGACGGGCATGCCCGTCTGTTCGCGGCCGCGGGCGAGCATCCGGAGCCCCTCCTCGCCGAGCCCCTGGAACGAGTACGGGCTCGAGCGCGGCTTGAACGCACCGCCGCGCAGCATGCGCGCGCCGGCCTCGCGGGCCGCGAGCGCCACCTCCGTCACCTGCTCCTGGCTCTCGACGGCGCACGGCCCCGCCATCACGACGACGCGCTCGCCGGCGCCGATGCGCACCGCGCCGGCGCCCTTGCCGGCCGTGACGACGGTGGGCGCCGGGTGGAAGTCGAGCGAGGCGAGCTTGTAGGGCTTGAGGACCCGCAGCACCTCCGCGACGCCGGCCAGGCCCTCGAACTCGCTCGCGTCGGCCACCTTCCGGTCGTCGCCGATGACGCCGATGATGGTGCGCTCCTCGCCCCGTGACAGGTTCGCGCGGAAGTCCAGCTCCTTGATGCGCGCGAGGACGCCCTCGACGTCCGCCTCCGAGACACCCTTCTTCATGACGACGATCACGGTCGAGACTCCTACTTGTGCAGGTCGGGGCGGAGCGCCTTCGCTCCGCGCAGGTAGACGTGCTTGGCGTCGCCGGGCGCGCCCGAGTCGACGTGGACGAGGACGCGCACCGCGCGCGGCAACGAGCCCGGGACCGGGATCTCGCGCGAACAGATCATCGGAACGCGATCCCACCCGCCCTTCACCCGCGCCGCGCGCGCCGGGAAGTCGGCGTCGAGGTCGTGCGAGACGGTGAAGATCGCCCAGACGATCTCGTCCTGGGTCAGCCCGTTCGCGTCCGTGATGGCGCGGCAGAGCTCGGCCACGCCGTCCTCCATCGCGTCGACGCTGTTCGCGTCGATCTGGGTCGCACCTCGGATACCGCGCATCGGGAGCTCGTCACTATAGGTTGCCGTGGGAGTCGCGTCCACCTGCCGCACGCCTGGCGGCCCGGGCGGGAGGCGCGCGGGGGCGCGCCCGGTCCATCACCCGGGCGGCCACTGGAACGTGCGTCCCGCGAGCACGTGGAGGTGCACGTGGAAGACGAGCTGGTGCGCGTCCTTGTTGACGTTCACCACCGCGCGCCACCCGCGGTCGGCGAAGCCGCGCTCCTTCGCGAGCTGGGCGGCCGTCCGGAGGAGCTTCCCGAGGGTGCGCTCGTCCTCGGGGGCGGCGTCGTTCAGCGTCGCGATGTGCTTCCTCGGGATGACGAGCAGGTGCTGCGGCGCCTGCGGGTCGATGTCGGCGAAGGCGAGCGTGTCCTCGTCCTCGTGGAGGATCTTCGCCGGTATCTCCTTCGCGGCGATCTTGCAGAAGAGGCAGTCGGCCATCGCAGGTCTCCTTCGGTCAGAAGAGGCGCGTGGAGTCGAGGAGCAGCGTGACCGGCCCCTCGTTCACGAGCTCCACCTCCATGTGGGCGCGGAAGACGCCGGTCGCGACGGTGAGCCCCTTCTCTCGCAGGTAGGCGCAGAAGCGCTCGTAGAGCGCGTTCGCTGCCTCGGGAGCCGCCGCGCCGCTGAACCCCGGGCGGTTCCCCTTGCGCGAGTCGCCGAGGAGCGTGAACTGCGAGACGACGAGCACGCCCCCGCCCACCTCGGCCACGGCGCGGTTCATCATGCCGGCGTCGTCCTCGAAGATGCGCAGCGCCGCGATCTTGTCGGCGAGGTAGCGCGCGGCCTCGTCGCCGTCGCCCTCCGCGACGCCGAGGAGCACCGCCAGGCCGCGGCCGATGGCGCCGACGACCTGCCCGTCGACCCGCACCTCGGCGCGCGTGACGCGCTGCACGACTGCTCGCATCGGGTGGGTGATCGCACGGGCGCGGCGCGGCGGCAACCGGAACCCGGCGCGCCTTCCCAATTGGGGACGCGGCGAGGGCGGCTCGGCTCGATGACAGTGCCCGGGGCCCGTGCTAGACCGCCCCCACCCCCCATGCTCCTCCTCCGCGACGCGCAGAAGGCCGACCAGAAGGCTCTCCGGACGCTCGCCGCCGAGCTCAACTCGGTGAACCTGCCAGCCGACGACCGGGCGCTCGCCGAGATCATCGACACCTCGTGCCGGAGCTTCGCGGGCCGCATCCGCGATCCGCTGGAGCGCTCGTACGTCTTCGTGCTGGAGGAGCCGCGCTCGGGCCGGATCCTCGGCACGTCGATGATCATCGCGCAGCACGGGACGCGGGAGTCGCCCTGCACCTTCTTCGACGTCTCGGAGCGGGAGCACTACTCCTCGACCATCGACCGCCACTTCCGCCACAAGGTCCTCTCCATCGGCTACCACTTCGAAGGACCGACGGAGATCGGCGGCCTCGTCGTGCACCCGGAGGATCGCGGCGGCGAGGCGCGGCCCGGGAAGCAGCTCGCCTACGTGCGCTTCCTCTACCTCGCCATGCACCGCGATCGCTTCCGCCAGACCGTGCTGGCGGAGCTGATGCCGCCCCTCCTCGCCGACGGCAAGAGCCTCTTCTGGGAATCGTGCGGGAAGCGCTTCACCGGCCTCGAGTACCAGGAGGCCGACAAGAAGAGCCGGCAGAACAAGGAGTTCATCCAGCAGCTCTTCCCGCCTGGCGACATCTACGCGACGCTCTTCCCCCCGCGCGTCCAGAAGCTGCTCGGCGCCGTCGCGCCCGAGACGCAGGGGGTGCAGCACCTGCTCGAGCAGATCGGCTTCCGCTTCGTCGGCCGCATCGACCCGTTCGACGGGGGGCCGCACTACGAGGCGCGGTCGGAGGACGTGACGTTGGTGCGCGCCTACCGCCGGCTGCGCGTCGCCGAGCGCGACCTCGCGCCGCGAGAGCACGAGCCGTTGAAGCTCGTTGGCGTCGAGCGCCCGGACGCGAAGATCCGCTTCCGCGCCGTGCGCGCCGCTGTGCGCGTGGACGGCGACGACGCGCTCCTGCCGCGCGAGACGAAGGAGCTGCTCGAGGTCTCGCCGGGGGACCGGGTGCACGTCGTTCCGTTCGAGCTCTGACTCGCCTTTCGCCGTTTCTCGTGCTCGCAAACGCAGTTCTCGGCGAGTCAGAGCGATTTCCGGTCGAGCTGCGCTTTCGCGTAGCTCGACCTTAGCTGGGGGGAGCGAGCGCAGCTCCCCCCAGACCCCCCACCGCGGCGGTCGAAAAGGGCGAAACGGGAGTCTGATCGCTGCTCAAGCTCACTTCCACACCCGCCTGTCGTCCACGCGCTTCGCGCCCTCCGCGATGGTGCC
>DASWDS010000018.1:0-7044 GCA_036395165.1 Anaeromyxobacteraceae bacterium
GCCGTGAAGTTCTTCGACGACCACCGCGCCCTCGGCGACGCGCTCCGGGCGCAGGCGGCGGCCCCGGGCGCGCTCGCGCCGGGCGCGCCGGCCTAAAACGAGGGTTCGCGATTCGCGTTCGCGAATCGCGCCCTCGTTTAGTCATGTCGAAAGGGGGCTGCGCCCCCTCCCCGCCGAGCAAAGCTCGTCGGGGCCCCTCCCTGCTCGCCGGGTCCCGTGCGCTGCCGGAGGCGGCATGCGCCGCCTCTCCGGCAGCGCCCCGGCGCGCTCGCTTCCATGAGAAGGCCGCACGCCGTCAACTGCCTACCAACTGTCCTGTCCTTGCCGCAACAGATCCTTGACCACGCTTCCATTCGCACTCTCGTGAGCCGTGCGTCGGCTCGGTGCACGCTGGGGTCGGTTGCTCAGTGGCGCTGCAGTCTTCGCTTCGAGGTCGGAGCTGAGGCATGGCCTCGTCCGCCTACAAGCGAGCTGCTCGCAGTCGCCGGAGACCAAGCGAACTTGGGGATCTGTGAACGCGTCGGACATGGTCCTTTCTTCGCCAGCTAGGCTGCTGCGAGCGCGCTGAAGTGTGGGTCGTAGGGCCGGCCGGTAACCCAGACCCGGTGCATCACGACGGCGAGTTTCCGCGCCACCGCCACGATGGCGCGCTTCCTCCCGGCAGGTCCGCCGCGGCCACCGAGCGTGAGTCCCCATCGCCTGAGGTCGCAGTCTGGTCCGAATGCGCCGAGCAGCCTGTGTGCGCACTGGACCAGCAATCGGCGCAGGAACGGGTTCCCCGCCTTGGTGATGTGCTTCTGCGGATCGGACGCGCCCGACTGGTCCTTGGCTGGCACGAGCCCCAAGAACGCGGCAACGACGCGGCTCTTCTTGAACTTGGCCGGTTCCTCGATGGTGAGCCTGAACGCGAGCGCGGTGATGGGGCCGACCCCGTCGATTTGCGCTAGCCGCATCGCGATGGGCGACGCCTTCACGAGCTGCTCGACCTGCCGGTCGTGGACCGCGATCTGCTCCGTCACCTCACCGAGCGCCTCGAGCACTGGGACCAGCGCGGGCCTGAGCTCTGCCGGCACCACCTCGCCAGCGCGGCTGGCGAATGCTGCCGTGGAGCAGCTCTCCACGCGCACGCCGAACTGCTTCAGCAGCCCGCGGACATGGTTCACGAGCTTCGTCCGAACGGACACGAGGATGTCTCGCGACCGCAGCGATGCGAGATCCACCTGCGCGCCGCGGCTGCGCTGGTGCACCGGCGCGAGCAGGGTCAGGTCAACCCGCGCGAGCCGCGCGAGCACCATCGCGTCCGAACGATCCGTCTTCTTGCGGCGCCCCCAAATGAGCTGGATTTGCCGGGGGTTCGCCACGACCACCTGGTGACCCGCGCTGGTCAGAGCCTCCTCCACCCACCTCGAGTGCGTTCCCGCCTCGACCACGACTTGGGCACGGTCGTACTTGCGTAGCGCCCGCACGAGCGCCTGTTTCGTCGTCCGTACCCGCTTCGACTCGATCACTGCGCCGGTCTGGTCCACGACGCACATCTCGCTCTGCTTGTCGCCGAGGTCGCAACCAACAAACACCGCGTTAGGATTAGCCATGGGGCCGCTCTCCTTTCGATTCCCTGGAGCAGGGCTTAACGCCCCGACTCCGCGGAGAGCGGCCTTCTCATCCCATCTTCGCTCGCGTGTTCGCGAATCATGCTCGCCCGTTTAGTCTAGCAAACGCGGGCGGACCTGCTCCGCGTCGTGGACTCGATGAAGCAACGGGAGGACGTCGAGGGGCGCGTCACCGATTCGAAGTCGCGTTAGGATCGGGTCATGACCGGCCCGACCCTCGAGTTCTGGCAGGCGAGATTCGAGGCGGGGCAGACCTCGTGGGATCGCGGCGACGTCAGCCCTCAGCTCAGGGCCTGGCTGGAAGCGGGTGCGCTTCGGCCGTCGCGCATCTGCGTCCCCGGGTGCGGCTCTGGCTGGGAGGTGGCGGAGCTCGCCCGTCGGGGGTTCGAGGTGACGGGCGTCGACTACGCACCGGCCGCGGTGGAGCGGACGCGGACCCTGCTGGACAGGCAACACCTGGCGGCCGATGTCGAACGAGCTGACGTGCTCGCGTGGCACCCCGACCATCCCTTCGATGCGATCTACGAACAGACGTGCCTGTGCGCGCTCCACCCGGATCATTGGGTGGCCTACGCGCGGCAGCTGCATTCGTGGCTCCGACCTGCGGGCACGCTCTGGGCGATGTTCATGCAAGCACCGAGAGCTGTCGCTGCGGAGGGTCGCATCGAGGGTCCGCCGTATCACTGCGACGTCCACGCCATGCGAGCGCTCTTCCCGGCAGACCGATGGGAATGGCCAACCCCGCCGTACTCGAAGGTGCCGCACCCGATGGGCGCGACGGAGCTGGCGGTGCCGCTCGTCCGGCGTTGAGCCCATCACGAGGTGCGCGCCTGGCCCGCCTGGCGCGAACGGCACCATCGCCTGTCACATCCCCGCCATGGAGGCGCGGCGCGACTCCGGACAGAGTAGGAACACAGCCTCAGGAGGAAGGTCCCATGTCGTTCGACCAGCCGATCGAGGATCACGGGATCATCGGCGATCTGCACACCGTCGCGCTCGTGGGCAGGGACGGGGCGATCGATTTCATGTGCCTCCCGCAGTTCGACTCGCCGACGATCTTCGCGGCGCTGATCGACGCGGAGCGCGGTGGTCGCTTTCAGCTCGCCCCCGAGTCCCAAGGCGCTGCGCAGAAGCAGCTGTACCTGCCCGATTCGAACATCCTGCTCACCCGGTCCTTGTTCGACGAAGGTGTAGGCGAGGTCTCGGACTTCATGGCCGCCGGCGGGGAGGACGGCGTGCAGGCGCTGGTGCGGCGGGCGAAGACCGTCCGCGGCCGGATCGCGTTTCGCATGCTCTGCGCCCCCCGCTTCGACTACGGGCGCGCCGGCCATCGCGTCGAGCGCCGCTCCGACCGGGAGCTGCTCTTCACATCGGACGGGACTGGCGGGCTCGCGTTCGTGCTGCGCAGCGACGTGCCGCTCGATGTCGAGAACGGCGACGCCGCGGCGACATTCACGCTCGCGGCCGGTGATTCCGCTTCGTTCGTGCTCGAGACCGTGAGGGCTGGGGTCCCGACGGCATCGGCGGCCCCGGATTACGTCTCCTCGAGCTTCAAGCGGACGAACGATTACTGGCGCAAGTGGCTCGCTCGCTCGACCTACCGGGGACGTTGGCGTGAGATCGTCAACCGCTCCGCGCTGACCCTGAAGCTCCTCACGTCCGTCGATCATGGCTCGATGGTGGCGTCGCCGACGTTCGGCCTGCCCGAGCGCCGAGGCGGCGCGCGCAACTGGGATTACCGCTACACGTGGATCCGAGACGCGTCGTTCACGCTCTACGCGCTCCACCGCCTCGGCTACACGGAAGAGGCGAGCGCTTTCATGAACTGGATCGAGGCGCGCTGCGGCGAGCTGCGCGCCGACGGCTCGCTGCAGATCATGTATGGCATCGACGGGCGTCACGAGCTCCCGGAAGAGATCCTGCCGCACTGGTCGGGATACGGGAGCGCCCGGCCGGTGCGCATCGGCAACGCCGCATACGACCAGCTCCAGCTCGACATCTACGGCGAGCTCATGGACGCCGTCTACCTCTACGACAAGTTCGGCGAGCCCGTCTCGCACGACCTCTGGAGCAACCTCGTCCGGCTCATCGACTGGGTCTGCGGGCACTGGCGACAGGCCGACGAAGGGATCTGGGAGGTCCGTGGCGGGCGGAAGGAGTTCATGCTGTCGCGCGTGATGTGCTGGGTGGCCGTGGACCGCGCCATCCGGCTCGCGTTCAAGCGCTCGTTCCCGGCGCCGCTCGCGCGCTGGCATGCGGTGCGCGACGACATCTACCGCGACGTCTTCGAAAGGTTCTGGCACCCCGGCAGGCGCGCGTTCGTGCAGCACGAGGCGGCGCAGACGACGGACGCCTCGTCGCTCCTCATGCCGCTCGTGAAGTTCATCAGCCCAACCGATCCGCGCTGGCTCTCGACCCTGAGGGCGATCGAGCAGGACCTCGTCGAGGATTCGCTGGTGTTCCGTTACCGCCCGCGCGACGCGGCACCGGACGGCTTGCTGGAAGAGGAGGGTACGTTCAGCATGTGCTCGTTCTGGTACGTCGAGGCGCTGGCGCGCGCGGGCGACGTCGACCAGGCGAGGTTCATCTTCGAGAAGACGCTCGGCTATGCCAACCACCTCGGCCTCTACTCCGAGGAGCTGGGCCCGCGCGGCGAGCACCTCGGCAACTTTCCGCAGGCGTTCACGCACCTCGCCCTCATCAGCGCGGCCTACTGCCTGGACCGCGAGATGAACGCGGCAGGGAGGCCGCGCTGACACACGCCACGTCGAGCCGGAGGGTTCGGCGTGGAGAGGACCGTCCGCCGTCGCCGCCACCGTCCGCTTGACCGGAAATGTGTCCGCCATTTAGGATGCAGCCCGACGGCCGTCAGGCGGTGCCCGGCGGGCGCCGGGACGCGCTCGCGCGCAGAGGACCCACGATGACCGATACCCAGAGCCGCTCGCGCGCCCGCGCGACCTTCGCCGTCGACGCCGAGATAGACGACCTCGTCACGATGCTCGGTCGCTACGAGCGCCGCGAGATCGACGCCGAGGCGTGGCGCGCCTACCGCGTCGTCCGCGGCACGTACTCGCAGCGGCAGGATGGCGTACACATGCTCCGGGTGAAGCTGCCGCAGGGCGTCGCCGAGGCCGCGCAGCTCCGCGCCCTCGCCGAGGTCGCCAGGCGCTGGTCGCGCGGCTGGGGACACGTCACCACGCGGCAGAACTTCCAGTTCCACTTCCTCCGCCCGGCCGACCTCGAGCCGGCGCTGCGCCGGCTGGCCGAGGCCGGCATCACGAGCGCGGGCGCAGGCGGGAACGCGGTGCGGAACGTCGTCGCCTGCCCGCTGGCCGGCGTCGCGCGCGACGAGGCCTTCGACGTGACGCCCTACGCCGAGGCGGTGACGCGGCACTTCCTTCGTCACCCGCTCGGCTCGTCGCTCCCGCGCAAGTTCAAGATCGCGTTCGATGGCTGCGGGCACGATCACGCTCGAACGGCCATCCAGGACCTCGGGTTCCGGGCACGGGTGCGACCGGGCGACGGCGCGCGCGGCTTCTCCGTCACCGTCGCGGGCGGCACGTCCTCTCTGTGCACCTCGGGCACGCCGCTCGTGGACTTCCTGCCCGCGGACGACGTGCTCGCGCTCGTCGAGGCGGCCGTCCGCGTCTTTCACGCGCGCGGCGATCGCAAGAACAAGGCGCGCAATCGCCTCAAGTTCCTGGTCCGGGAGCTCGGGTTCGACACGTTCCGCGCGCTGCTCGAGGTCGAGCTCGCGGCCGTGTGCGCCGCCGGAGCGCTGCGCTTGCAGCTCGATCCTGCGGTCGCGCCGCAGGAATCCCCGCCCGTGCCCGCCCGCGTCGCGGCGCCAGCCCCCGAGGAGATCGCGGCCCGGGTCGCCGCCTCGCCGCTCCGCGGCCCGGGCGAGCCGCCGCGCGCGATCGCGGACCTCGCGCCCACGCCGGAGGCGCTGGAGGCGTTCCGGCGCGCCCAGGTCGAGCCGCAGCGCCAGGCCGGCTTCGCCGTGGTCACCGTCGCGGCGCCGCAGGGCGATCTCACCGCGGCGCAGCTCGAGGTCCTCGCCGACCTCGCCATGGCCTACGGCGAGGGAACGGTGCGCTTCTCCAGCGCGGGGCAGGTGCACCTCAGGTGGGTGCGTCTCGACGACGTGGCGCCCCTCCACGCCTGCCTCGCGGCGGCGGGGCTGGCGCGCATCGGCGCGGGCTCGGCGGCGGACGTCGTGAGCTGCCCCGGCAGCGAGGCGTGCCGCCTCGCGGTGACCCACACGCGCGGCATCGCGCAGCTCGCCGCCGGGGCGCTGCAGGCCCGGCTCCCGCCGGAGGCGCTCGCCGAGCGCATCTCGGTCCACGTCTCGGGTTGCCCGAACGGCTGCAGCCAGCACCACGTGGCCGCCATCGGCCTCCAGGGCAGCGCGCGGAAGGTGGGCGGGCGCGCGGCGCCCCAGTACTTCGTGCTCGCCGGCGGCGGCAGCGGCGAGGGCGCTCGCTTCGGCAGGCTCGTGGCCAAGGTGCCGGCGCGCCGCGTGCCCGGCGCGCTCGAGCGCCTGGTGCGCTTGTACCTCGCGGAGCGCGAACCCGGCGAAGAGGCCTCCGAGTTCTTCGCGCGCACGGTCGAGCGGGCGAAGGCGGTGCTGGCACCGCTCGAGGAGCTGCGCCCCGAGGACGCCACCACCGACGACTTCGTGGAGCCTGGCACGAGCGCGCTGTTCCACCCCGACACGCAGGAAGGGGAGTGTGCCGCTTGAACGGCTGGCTCTGCGTCCCCGTACGCTTCACGGTCTAGGAAGGGGCTCGTGACGGCGTCCGCGCTGCCACCGGAGCGCCGGCGCCCGCGCGCGGCGGCGCCGCTCGAGACGATCCTCGACGCGATCGGCGGCACGCCCTGCGTCAGGCTCGGCCGCGTGGCGCCCGCCGGCGGGGCTGCGGTGTTCGCCAAGGTCGAGTCCTTCAACCCGGGCGGCTCGGTGAAAGACCGCATCGCCGCGTCGATGATCGAGGCAGCCGAGCGCGACGGCCGCCTCGCGCCCGGCGGGCTCGTCGTCGAGGCGACGAGCGGCAACACCGGCATCAGGCTCGCGCTCGTGTGCGCGGTGAAGGGCTACCGCCTCACGCTCGTCATGCCCGACTCGACGTCCATCGAGCATCGGCAGGCGCTCGAGGCGCACGGCGCGGAGATCGTCCTCACCCCCGCCGAGGAGGCGATGGCGCCGTCGATCGCGCGGGCGCGCGAGCTCGCGGAGCGGGACGGCGGCATGGCGCGCCTGGTGGGAAACACTCCGCTCGTGCGCCTTCGCCACATCGGCTCGGAGATCCCGGGCATCCGCCTGTACGTGAAGTGCGAGTTCATGAACCCGGGCGGCTCGATCAAGGATCGGGCCGCCCTGCGGATGATCAAGACGGCGCTCGCGGACGGCCGCTTCGGCCCGGAGCGGACG
>DASWDS010000019.1:0-11173 GCA_036395165.1 Anaeromyxobacteraceae bacterium
TCGCGCGCGACGGCGAGACGCGCGCCATCATCAGCGCGGACAAGGCTTCGCTCCACGGCGCGGTGGTCCGCGTGATCGACCTCGTCAAGGGGGAGGGCGTGTCGCGCTTCGCCATCAACATCGAGAAGGAGCAGTGACGGAAAGCGCCGCCCGCCTCGCCGCGCCGCCCCGGGCGCTCGTCGCGTACGGCGCGTCGGTCGCGCTCCACGCCGCCCTCCTCGGGGCCATCCTCGTCATGCGCCCGCCGCCCGAGCGTCGCGCGACGCCCGTCTCCATCGAGATCGTCGAGACGCGCCCGCCGCCGCCCGCTCCGGCGCCGGAGCCGCCGGAGGCGCCGGCCCCGCCGCGGCGTGCCGTCCGTACCGCGCCACGCCTCGCGGCGGCGCCGCCGCCCAGGGACGCGCCCCCGCCCACCGAGCAGGTCCCGGACGCGCCGCCACCGCCGAACGCGCCGCCGTCCGCCCCGGCGGCGAAGCCCGGGCCCGTGCGGATCGGGATCTCGATGTCGTCCACGACGACCGCGGGCGGTTACGCGGCGCCCGCGGGGAACACGCTCTACGGAAGGGCGCCCGAGCGGGCGGGGGATCCCTCGGACGCGACTGCGTACCATTCGGATCGATATGTCCCGCCGACGCAGGTGACCCGGCTCCCCGAGCTCATCCCGCCCGACATCCCGAAGTCGGAGTATCCGGCCGAGGCGAAGGCCAAGCAGGTCGAGGGCCAGGTCCGGGTGCACGTGTACATCGACGAGCAGGGCCGGGTGCGCGACGTTCGACTCGCCGGAGCGGACCCGGGCCACGGCTTCGGGGAGCGGGCGCTCGAGATCGTGCGGAAGTACTACCGGTTCAGGCCGGCCACGCGAAACGGCGAGCCAGTCGCGACCGAGTTGACTCTCCCCGTCACCTTCGAGCTCGACTGACGATCACTCCAGCAGCGCCGCGCCGATGACCCCCGCGTCGTCGGCGAGGAAGGCGCGCTCGAGGGTGAGCCCCACCGCCGCGCTGCGCGAGACCTTCTCGTCGAAGACCTGCCGGACGAGGCGGTGCAGCTCCGGGCAGCCCAGGAGGACGCCGCCGCCGAGGATGACCCGCTCCGGGTTGAGGAGCGTCACCACGCCCGAGATGGCCCTGCCGAGCAGGTCCGAGACCTCCTCCCAGAGCGCGCGCGCGTATGGATCGCCGGCGGCGTAGGCCGCGTCGAGGACGGAGGCGCTCACGCGCCCGAGATCGCCCTGCACGAGGTCGCGCACCCCGGAGGCGGCGCCGGCGGCGAGCTCCTCCCTCACGCGGGCCGCGATGTTCACGCCGCTCGTGTACGCCTCGAGGCAGCCCAGCTCGCCGCAGCCGCACCGGCGCACCTTCGTCGTGGGGCGCATGGGCCGGACCTTCACGTGCCCGAGCTCGCCGGCGATGCCGCGCTGCCCCTCGTGGAGGTGGCCGCCCAGGATGAGCCCCGAGCCGACGCCGGAGCCGACGAAGACGAGCACGACGTGGTCGAGCCCGCGCGCGGCGCCGAAGCGGCGCTCGCCCCACGCCGCAGCGGAGAGGTCGTTCGCGATGCGGACCTTCACGCCGAGCGCGGTCTCGAGCATCTGCCCGAAGGGCACGTCATTCCAGCCCAGGTTCGGCGCGCACAGGACGACGCCCGTCCGCCCGAGGCACTGGTCGGCGACGCCGACGCCCACCTGGTCGAAGCTGCGCGGCTCGCGCCCCTCGGCGCGGGCGGCCTCGCGGACCGCGTGCGCCACGACCTCCACGACCGCCGCCGGGCTGCGGTCACGGTGCGACTCCCTGTGGGCGGCACCGATCTCGCCCGAGTCGCGGTTCACCACCGCGGCGCGCGCGTTCGTCCCGCCCAGATCGACCCCGAGCGCGAGAGCCGGCATCGCGACCCGGCGCGCGCTACGCGCCGACCTCCTTCTTCAGCTCTTCCACCTTCCCCGTGACGAGCTGGCCGATCTCCTTCAGGCGCTGCTCGCTCGTCGCCTCGAAGCGGAGGACGAGCAAGGGCTGCGTGTTCGACGCGCGCACGAGCCCCCAGCCGTCCGGGAAGGTGACGCGCACGCCGTCCACCGTGACCGCCTCGTACCTCGACGAGAACCAGGCCTGCGCGCGGCGCACGATCTCGAACTTCTTGTCCTCCGGGCAGTCGACCCGGATCTCGGGCGAGGCGAACGTCTTCGGCACGTCCGCGAGCAGCGACGAGAGCGGTGCGTCGGTGCGCGAGAGGATCTCGAGGAACCGCGCCGACGAGTAGATCCCGTCGTCGAAGCCGAACCACCGGTGGGCGAAGAAGATGTGGCCGCTCATCTCGCCGGCGAGCAGCGCCCCCTCCTCCTTCATCTTGGCCTTGATGAGGCTGTGGCCGGCCTTCCACATGATGGGGCGGCCGCCCTTGCGCGCGATGTCGTCGTAGAGGTTCATCGAGCACTTCACCTCGCCGACGATCGCCGCGCCGGGGTTCTCCTCGAGGAGCGCGCGCGAGAAGAGGATCATCATCTGGTCGCCCCAGAGGACGTTTCCCTTCTCGTCCACCGCACCGACGCGGTCCGCGTCGCCGTCGTACGCGATGCCGAGGTCCGCCTTCACCTCGAGCACCTTCGCCTTGAGGTCCTCGAGGTTCTTCTCGACCGTCGGGTCGGGGTGGTGGTTCGGGAAGTTCCCGTCCATCTCGATGAAGAGCGGCACGACCTCGATGCCGAGCGCCTCGAAGAGCGGCACCGCGATCACGCCGCCCGTCCCGTTGCCGGCGTCCACGACCACCTTCAGCTTGCGGCCCCCGAGCCTGAGGTTCTCCCGCACGTACTTCGTGTACGGCGTGACGATGTCGTGGAGGCGGGCCGTCCCGTTGCCGCTCGCGAAGCGCCCCGCCTCGATGAGCTTGCGGAGCTCCTGGACCCCCTCGCCGTGGAGCGTCGTCTTGCCCACCCCCACCTTGAGGCCGTTGTACTCGGGCGGGTTGTGGGATCCCGTGATCATGCAGAGACCGTCGACGTCGAGCGTGTTCGCCGCGAAGTAGGTGAGCGGCGTCGGCACGACACCGACGTCGACCACGTCCACGCCGGTGGCGTTGAGCCCCGCGATCATCCTCGCCGCGAAGCGGCCGCCCGAGAGCCGGCAGTCGCGGCCGACGACGACCTTGGAGCCGCCGGCCCTCCGCACCAGGGTGCCGAGGCCCTTCCCGACGAGGTGCACCGCCTCCTCGGTCAGGTCGTCGTCCACGAGCCCGCGGATGTCGTACTCGCGGAAGATGGTGGGGGAGATCGTGCTCGCCATGGCGTCGTCGTTCCTCGTGGTTGAATGTAAGGAGGCGAGGCCGCGCGTGGGGTGGGATCGCCTGCCGCCTCGCCCGCCACGCGAGCGCCGCTACAGCAGCTCCTCGCGGCCGCGCCGCTTCAGCTCCTCGACCGCCTTCCGGACGTCCTGCGCGCGGTCGCGCCGGCAGACCAGCACCGCGTCGCCCGCGTCGACGACGATGACGTCGTCCATCCCGATGACGGCGAGCGGTCGCCCCGGGAGCGCCAGCACGACATTGTTCTTGCCGTCGAAGATGAGCGCCTCACCCTCGGTCACGTTCCCGTTCGCATCCTGCGCCCGCACGTCGGGCAGCGCCGCGAAGCTGCCGACGTCGCTCCACCCGAAGTCGGCCGGCACCACCGCGATGCGATCGCTCTTCTCCATGACGCCGTAGTCGATCGAGATCGACGGGCACTCGGGGAAGACCTTCCTCAACACGCGGGCCGCGCGGGGCGTCCCGAGCGCGGCGCCGATCGCGTCGAGCTGCTCGCCCAGGACGGGCATGGCGCGCCGGATCTCGCCCAGGATGACGTCGGCACGGAACACGAAGATGCCGCTGTTCCAGAGGTAGCCGCCCTCCGCCAGGTAGCGCGCCGCCGTGACCAGGTCCGGCTTCTCGACGAAGCGCTCCACCTTGCGCGCGGCGAAGCCCTTCCGCGCCTTGTCGCCCGTGGCGAGCCGGGGCCCCACCTTGAGATAGCCGTAGCCCGTCTCCGGGCGCGACGGCTTCACGCCGATCGTCGCGATGGCGCCCCTCTCCGCGACCGCCGCGGCCGCCGCGAGCGCGTCGCGGAAGGCGGCCGGTCCCGCGATGTGGTGGTCGGCGGGCAACATCGCCATGACCCCCGTCGGATCGCGGCGCGCCACGTGGAGCGCGGCGAGGCCCACGCACGGCGCCGTGTTGCGCGCGCACGGCTCGACGACGAGGTTCTCCTTGGGGAGCTTCGGCAGGATGCGCCGCGCCGCCGCCGCGTGGGCAGGGCCGCACACGACGTAGGTGCGGTCGATCTTCGCGAGCGGTGGGAGGCGCGCGACCGTCGCTGCGAGGAGGGGCGTCTCGCCCACCAGCGCGAGGAACTGCTTCGGCCTCTTCTTGCGCGAGAGCGGCCAGAACCGGGTGCCGGAGCCTCCGGCCATGACGACGGGATAGATCTTCATGGAGCGCTCCACAGGGCGAGCAGCTGGTTCAGCACCCGCGCGGTCGCGCCCCAGATCGTGATCGCCGGGAGATCGTAGAAGTGCACCTCGTGCCGGCCGCCGTACGCCTCGCGCTCCTCGGTGCGGTGCGCTCCCTCGCGCATCAACGCGGAGATCGGGACGTACAGGATCGCCTCCACTTCCGCCGGGTGGGCCACGTAGGGGTACGGATAAGGCACCACCCCGACCCACGGCGTCAAGCGGAAGCCCGTGACCAGGACGAGCGTCTCGTCGAGCGCGCCGAGGACCTCCACCCGCGCCGGATCGAGCCCCACCTCCTCCTCGGTCTCGCGGAGCGCGGCGCGCAGCGGCTCCTCCCCGGGCTCGATGCGGCCGCCGGGGAAGCTGACCTGCCCGGCGTGGCGGCGCAGGTCGGCGCGGCGGCGCGTGAGCAGGACGTGCGGCTCGCCCTCGTGCTCGAAGAGCGGCACGAGCACGGCCGCCCGGCGCAGGCCGCCCTCGGGGAGCAGCTCGGGCGCGAGCGCCTCGAAGGCGAAGCTCCCCGGCCGTCGCGCCACGAGCCGCCCGCGCAGCGCGTCCAGCGTCGGCGTCATCGCACGCTCGCGGTGGGCGCCGCCGTCGGCCGCGGCGCCTCCTCTCCCGCCGGCAGCACCCCCCGCCACAAGAGGACCGCGATCGCCACCCCCGCGACGAGCCGCCAGGCGACGAAGACGTACGTCGTGCGCGTGCGGAGGTAGGCGAGCAGCCACCCGATGACGAGGTAGCCCGCGACGAGCGAGATGATGGTGCCGAGCATGGTCGCCGCCGCCCAGTCCGGGTGGCCGGAGAGCGCGGGCAGCACTTTCTTCAGCTTGTAGAGGCCCGCACCCAGCGTGATCGGCACCGAGAGCAGGAAGCTGAAGCGCGCCGCGTCCTCGCGCCGGAGCCCGAGCGCCATTCCCGTCGTGATGGTCGCCCCGGAGCGCGACGTGCCCGGCACGAGCGCGAGCGCCTGCCCGGTCCCGATGGCGAGGGCGTCGCCGAGGGCGACGTCGGAGAGCGTCCGGCGGTGGCGCGCGAAGCGCTCCGCGAGGAGCAGGACGAGGCCCCAGACGACGAGCGAGAAGGCGATGGTGACGTTCCCGAGCGCCTCGATGCGCCGCTCGAGGAGCTTGCCTGCGACCGCGGCCGGGATCGTCCCGAGCACGATGAGCCAGGCGAGGCGCGCCTCGGGGGTGCCGAGGGGACGGCCGCGGCGCAGCCCCGAGAGGGCGGCCGTGACGAGCCGCCAGAGCTCGGCCCGGAAGAACACGATGACGGCGGCCGTCGTGCCGGTCTGGATGATGGCGACGAAGGCTCGGAAGCGATCGTCGGCCAGGCTCTGGCCGAAGAGCTCGCCGAACACGAGCAGGTGCGCGGTCGACGAGACCGGGAGGAACTCGGTCAGGGCCTGGATCACGCCGAGCGCTGCCGCGACGAGGAGACTCATGAGCGGCGGGATATTACGAGCGTGGCGGCTCGCCCGCCAGCGCGGTCGCGCGCCGCGCGAGTTCGGGCGGGGGCTCGGTTCGCCGCGTCGCGCGCAGGAGCCGGCGGCGCACCCCGCCCGGTGCGCTCACGCACCGACGGCGCGGATCGTCGAGCCGCCCGCGGCGTGCCGGAGCGCGTCCTTCTTGTCCGTGCGCTCCCAGGTGAACTCCTTCTCGGTGCGCCCGAAATGCCCGTAGGCGGCGGTCTTCTCGTAGATGGGCCTGAGCAGGTCGAGCCCCTCGATGATGGCGCGCGGCTTGAGATCGAAGACGTCGCGGACCGCGGCGGCGATCTTCTCCTCGGCCGTCGCGCCCGTCCCGAACGTGTCGACCATCACCGAGACCGGCTCGGCGACGCCGATCGCGTAGGCGACCTGGACCTCGCAGCGGCGCGCGAGGCCGGCGGCGACCACGTTCTTCGCGATGTAGCGGCCCATGTAGGCGGCCGAGCGGTCCACCTTCGATGGGTCCTTGCCGCTGAACGCGCCGCCGCCGTGGCGGCCCATGCCGCCGTAGGTGTCGACGATGATCTTGCGGCCCGTGACGCCGGTGTCGCCCATCGGCCCGCCGATGACGAAGCGGCCGGTGGGGTTGATGAAGATCTTGGTCTTCCGGTCGACGAGCTTCTTCGGGAGCGCCTTCGCGATCACCTCTTCGCGGATGGCGGCGTGCAGCTTCTTGTTCGAGACGTCGGCCGAGTGCTGAGTGGACACGACGACGGTGTCGATGCGCGCGACCTTGCCGCCCCGGTACTCCACCGAGACCTGGCTCTTGCCGTCGGGGCGGAGGAAGTCGAGGCCGGCGCGGCGCGCCTTCGCGAGCTGGCGCGTCACGGCGTGCGCGTACTGGATGGGCGCCGGCATGAGCTCCGGCGTCTCGTCGCAGGCGTACCCGAACATCATGCCCTGGTCGCCGGCTCCGCCGGTGTCGACGCCCTGCCCGATGTCGGGGGACTGCTGGTCCACGGCGACGAGCACCGCGCAGGTGTTGCCGTCGAACCCCATGTCGCCGCCCGTGTAGCCGATGCGCTTCACGACGTCGCGGGCGAGGTTCGGGTAGTCCACCCGGGCGCTGGTGGTGATCTCGCCCGCGATCATGACGTAGCCCGTCTTGAGCAGCGTCTCGCAGGCGACCCGGCCCTTCTTGTCGTGCGCGAGGACGGCATCCAGGACCGCGTCCGAGATCTGGTCGGCCATCTTGTCGGGATGGCCCTCCGTCACGGACTCGGAGGTGAAGAGGTAGTCGGTCGCCGTCATGGCTGTGTTCTCCGGAAAAGGCCGTGAAGTTACGTGGTGAGAGCCCAGGGTGTCAATCATCAGCGCGGTCCCGCCGCGCCGCGCGATCGTTCCCCCCGCCGCGCCCCGGAGCGCTCCGGGGGATGCGCTCTAACCGGCGACGGGCCCGACGCTCGCGCCCGTCTCAAGCAGGCCGGGAAAGCGCCGCACCATCTCGGCGCGGACCTCGCGCTCGATGTCGTCGGCGGCGGTCAGGGTCATGAGCCGGTCGAGCAGCCTCCCGCCGTCCGCCGCCGACGCGGCGCGCACCACGCGCTTGACGAGCGGGATGGAGGCGCCGTTCATCGACAGCTCCGACAGGCCGAGCCCGAGCAGGACGAGCACGTACTGCGGCTCGCCGGCCATCTCGCCGCACATCGAGACCGGGATCCCGGCGCCGCGCCCCGCGTCGCAGATGAGGCGCAGCGTCCGGAGCACCGCCAGGTGCAGCGGCCGGTACAGGTAGGCCACGTCCTTGTTCTGGCGGTCGATCGCCATCGTGTACTGGATGAGGTCGTTCGTGCCGATGGAGAGGAACTCGCACTCCATCGCCAGCCGATCCGCGATGAGGGCGGCGCTCGGAAGCTCCACCATGATGCCGATGGGCGGCAGCCGCGTCTCGATCCCCTCTCGCCGCAGCTCCTCGCGCGCCTCGAGCAGCGCGCGCTTGGCCGCCCGCAGCTCCGCCACCCCCGACACCATGGGGAACATGACGCGCAGGTTCCCGTGGACGCTGGCGCGCAGGAGACCGCGCAGCTGGGCCCTGAACATGTCGGGGTGGCGCAGGCAGTAGCGGACGGCGCGCAGCCCGAGCGCCGGGTTCTCGTCGTGGCTGCGCACGCCGGCCGGGAGCTTGTCCCCGCCGAGGTCGAAGGTCCGGATGGTGACCGGGCGTGGCGCGAGGCCCTCCAGGATCTGGCGGTAGTTCTGGTAGTGCTCCTCCTCCGAGGGGAGGTCCGTTCGCCCCATGTAGAGGAACTCGGTGCGGTAGAGGCCGATGCCCTCGCCGCCGTGAGCGAGGAGGCTCTTCACCTCCTCCGCGAACTCGATGTTGCCGACGAGCCGGACCGAGGCGCCGTCCACCGTGGTGGCGGGCAGGTCGCTCGTCGCCATGAGCTCGCGCTCGGCGGCGAGCCAGCGCTCGCGCGCGACGTCGTAGTCGCTGCGCTCCCCGGGCGACGGGTTCAGGATGACCATCCCGCGCTGCCCGTCGACGACGATCCAGTCGCCCTTGCCGGCGAGCGCGCTGATGCGCCCCACCCCCACCACCGCCGGCACCTCGAGGGCGCGCGCCACGATCGCGGTGTGGCTCGTCCTCGTCCCGGCGTCCGTGACGAAGGCCGCCACCTTCCGCTCGTGCAGCAGGAGCGCCGTGTCCGCCGGGGAGAGGTCGTGCGCGATGATGACCGCGCCCTCGGGCGGCGGCTCCTGCACGTCCACCACCTCGCCCATCAGGTTCTTGATGATGCGCTCGCCCACGAAGTCGACGTCGGCGCGCCGCTCCTTGAAGTAGTCGTCGGCGAGCTCGCTGAAGGCGTTCTTGATCTTGCGGACGGCGCGCTTCACCGCCCACTCCGCGTTCACCTTGTCGTCGCGGATGAGGCGCTGCGCCTCGACGACCAGCATCTCGTCCTTCAGCATCATCCGGTGCATGTCGATGATGGCGGTGTGCTCGGTCCCCTCGAGCTGCTCCACCTTCTCGCGCACCTCCGCGAGCTGCTTGTCGGCGGCGTCGAGCGCCGCGCGCATGCGCGCCAGCTCGCCCTGGACCTCGTCCTGCAGGATGCGGCGCTTGGGCGTCCTCACCTTGCGCCGGTCGAGCGGCCAGCAGCGCCCGACGGCGATGCCGGGGCTCGCGGCGTGGCCCATCAGCGTGGTGGAGGAGCCCATCGTCCTCACTTCTCCCCGAAGCCGTTCTCGATCATGGTGGCGAGCGACGCCATCGCGGCGTCGGCGTCCTCCCCCTCGCAGGAGACCACGATCTGCGTCCCCTTGGCGGCGGCGAGCGTGAGCACGCCCATGATGCTCTTCCCGTTCACCTCCATGCCGTCCTTCTCGACGTGCACGTCCGCCTTGTATCGGTTAGCGGTCTGGACGAGCTGCGCGGCCGCGCGCGCGTGCAGGCCGAGCGTGTTCACGATGAGGAAGGTCCGCTCGAGGCGCGCCATCGATCAGAGGCTCCCATGGAGGCGGCCGGCCACGAGGGCCGCGCCGACGCCGGCGGCGATGGCGGCGTAGGTGGCGGGGAGGAGGCGCGCGCCGCGCGCGAGGGCGAGATATCCGAGGGCCGCCGCGAGCGCGGCCACCGAGACGGCGCCGGGGCGCGGCATGAGGTCGGCGCGGGCCGCCACCGCCGCGGCCGCGAGGCCGCACAGCGCCGCCCCCCCGAGCCGCAGCCGATCCGCGACGACGGGCAGGGAGAGGCCGGCGATGGCGCCGACGATGGCGTCGCCTCGGCGGTAGCCCGCCCGGAAGAGACCGATGCGCAGCGCGAGATGGATCGCGTTGTAGATGGTAAGGGCCACCACGACGGCCGGCCAGCCGAAGAGGAGGGCGCCCAGCGCGGCCAGGGCGCCGAAGAAGGGGCGCAGCGCGGTCCAGAAGAAGCCGTCGCCGATCGCCGCGAGCGGCCCCTGCAGCGTGGCCTTGTACGCGACGGGCGTGCCCGCCATCTCCTGGCCCGCCGCCACCTTCTCCTCGTGGTGGATGGCGCCCCCCAGGATGGCGGCCGCCATGTAGGGATGGCAGTTGAAGAACCCGAGGTGGCGCCCGAGCGCCTCGCGCCTCTTCGCCGGGTCGGCGTAGAGCGCGCGCAGCGCGGGACCGATGGCGTAGGCGAACCCGAGGTTCTGCATGCCGCGCCGGTTCCAGGCGGCCTGGAGGAAGAGGCAGCGCCAGAAGCAGCGCGCGAGGACGGTCCGCGGCAGCCTCACGGACGCCCTCCCGCCAGGACGGTCGCGCCGACGAGCCCGAGCCCGACCGCGAGCGCGCCGGCGTAGAAGGCGGGCGCGCGCGCGGCCCGCATCGCCTTCGCGCCCGACGCGCACGCGAACGCGGCGAAGGCGACCCACCCCAGCGCGAGCGCGGAGAGCGCGCCCGGCGCGCGGGAGAGCACCGCCGGGATGACCGCCGCGGCCAGCGCCGCCCCGAGGGGCGCGAGCAGGAACCCGATCGCGAACGGCAGCGGCAGGCCGTACAGGTTGACGCGCGCGGCGGCGTCGAGGTCGCCCTGCGCCAGATCGCGCTCGGCGCGCGCGTAGAGCCGCTCGTTCCAGCGCTCGACGAGCCTGTCCGCGCGGCGCCCGACGAGCGCGAGCGGCGCGCAGACGATGACCGCGAGGACCGCCACCGCCGGGAGGAGCGCCGGCCCCGAGACGCCGCGGGCCTCGAGCGCGCGCGCGGCGAGCACCGTCCCACCCGCGATGGCCGCCGTCCCGAGCGCCTCGTGCACGGGGAGCGCCGCACCGAGGTTCACGGCGCCGAGCCAGAGGAGCTCGAGCGGCACCGCGACGAAGAGGCCGCTGGCCGTGTCGCCGAGCGCGAGCCCGGTGAGCGCGCCGAGCGCGATCGGCCGTGACAGCATCGCCTGCAGGAAGCCCTTGCGCTCAACGGCGGCGAGGCCCGCGACGACACCGAGCGCGAGGTAGGAGGCGACCATCGACCCTAGCCTACCGTTTCTCGCCCGCGGCGTCGTACTTCAGCGCGAGCTCGCGGCCTCCGGTGGGGGCGTCCGACGGCACGGCGCGCGCCTCGACCTCGAACCCGGCGAGCGCGAGACCTTGCAGGGCCGCCATCTCCTGGCTCGACAGGAAGACGGACGGCGTCACCGGCCGCCGCCCTGGAGCGTAGTGCACGTTCCCCAGGTTCACCTTGCGAACGTGCTCCGGCGTGAGCCCCGCCTCGACCGCGCGCACGAGCGCGGCGACCTCCCGGAAGA
>DASWDS010000020.1:0-8347 GCA_036395165.1 Anaeromyxobacteraceae bacterium
GCGCCGCGGGGTAGCTCGCAGGCCAGAGGACCGTCCCCGGCGCGACGGCGTTCACGCGCACCCGTGGCGCGAGCTCGAGCGCCAGGCACTCGGTCAGGCGGACGAGCGCCGCCTTGGACGCGGCATAGGCCGCGTACCCGCGCCACGGCACGAGCCCGCCGCCCACGTCCGCCACGTTCACGATGGAACCGCCGCAGCGGCGCAGGAGCGGGGCGAGCGCGCGGGCGAGGAGGAGCGGCGCCCGCGCGTTCACGTCGAGCTGGGCGTCGAACGCCGCCGCGTCGGTCGCCGCGAGCGGCCGCGCGTCGAACGCCGCCGCGGAGCAGACGAGGAGGTCGAGCCTGTCGAAGCGCTCCCGGAAGGCGCGCGCGAGCGCGTCGGGACCGTCCGGCGTCGCCAGGTCGGCCTGGAGGGCGACGAGCCGGCGCGGCGGGCGGTGGCTGCGGTAGTGGGCCGCGACGCGGTAGCCGTTGCGCGCGAGGTCCTCCGCGATGGCGCGGCCGACGCGCACGCCCGCGCCGGTGACGAGCGCGGTCTTCACGGCGCGCGATGCGGCTTCCAGGCGATCTCCGCGACGCTCGCGCGGTGGTTCGCGATGCGCGCCGCGACGAAGAGGAGGTCGGAGAGCCTGTTCAGGAACGCGAGCGCCTCGGGCAGCACGGGGTCGTGGCGGTGGAGCGCCACCACGCGCCGCTCGGCGCGCCGGCACACCGCGCGCGCCAGGTGGAGGTCCGCCGCGAGCGCGGTGCCGCCCGGCAGGACGAAGTTCCTGAGCGGCGGCAGCTCGGCCTCGAACGCGTCGATCGCGGCCTCGAGCGCCGCCGTCCACGCGGGCGCGACCGGCGGGACGACCCGGTGCGCCCTGGCGCCGGGCGGCGTCGCCAGCTCCGCACCGATCGTGAAGAGCTGATCCTGGATCGTGCCGAGCAGCCGGCCGATCTCCTCGTCGCCGCCGCGGGCGCGCGCGACGCCGAGCGCAGCGTTCAGCTCGTCGACGGCGCCGTACGCCTCCACGCGCGCGTCGTCCTTCGGCACGCGCGGGCCCCCGAAGAGGCCGGTCTCTCCGGCGTCGCCGGTCTTCGTGTAGATTTTCATCCCACCGCGAGCTAACACCGCCCGTCCGCCGCCCGCAAGGCTTTCGCCCCCATGATCCCCTTCACCGACAGCGACCTCGCAGACATCGGCCGCGCCGCAGCGCGCGACGCGTGGCGGGGCGGGCTCGTCGTGCACAAGCCCGGCGGGACGGTGGTCGAGATCCCGCTCGTCGCGGAGCCCGAGGTGCTCTCGCGCGCGACCCTGGCCTCCCTCGCCGCCGAGGCGGGCGCGATCCTCTCCGGCGCGGTGAAGCTCGCGCGCGCGCTCGTCCAGCAGGGCGACGCGCGCGATCGCGAGGCGCTGCTCGGCCCGTTCGAGGGGCTCGAGGCCGAGGCGATGGGCCGCCTCTTCGACGAGGCGCCCTGCCCCGCGGTGGTCGCCCGGGTGGACTTCCTCAGGCCGGGCGAGCCGGGCGCGGCGCCGCGCGCGCTCGAGCTCAACACCACCATCCCGGCCATGCCGGGCTACGCCGATCTGGCCGCGCACGCGTGGCTCCGCGCCGCCGCGCGCGCCCGCGGCCTCGCGCCGCGGCAGGCGAACGACCTCGTCGCGGCCTGCGGGTCCAACATCGAGAACCTCCGCCGCACGCTCGTCGAGCTGTACCGGACGCGCGGCGGGACGCGCGCGCGGCCCTCGATCGCGCTCGTGGCGCGGCCCGGCGACGCGCAGCTCGGCGAGCTGCGCCGGATGGCAGAGCACTTCCGCCAGATGGGACACCAGGCCGGGACCCTCACCCCCATGGAGTGCGAGCCCGAGCGCTGGGACGTGCTCTACCGCCACGTGTGGGCGCACAACACGCCGGAGGACAGCCCGTTCGCGCGCGCGCTGCGCTCGCCAGCGCGCTTCGTCCTCGCGAACCCAGTCAACGGGATGCTCGAGGCCAAGGCGCTCTTCGCACGCCTCTCGGAGTGCGGCGAGGACGAGGCGCTGGCGCGCCTCGCCGGTCTCGGCGCGGCGGAGCTCGCGGCCGCGCAGCGCCTCCCCTACACGCGCCGCCTCGACGCCGCGCTCGCGCCGCGCCTCCTCGCGGAGCGCGAGCTGTGGGTGCTGAAGCGGAGCTGGGACTACGGCGGCAAGAGCGTCCACCTCGGCGGGGAGCTCGCGCCGGACGCGTGGGCCCGCGCCGTCGAGGAGGCTCTCGCGGACTCTCGCGGCGGGGGGTTCGTCGCGCAGGAGCGCGTCTTCGCGGCGCGGCGACCCGCGACCCGCGTGACGCCGGAGGGCGTCGAGCGCGCCGACCTCTACCGCGACGTCTCGACGTATGCAGGGCTGGGCCCGAACCCGCCGAACGGAAGCGTGGTCAGGGCGGCGGCATCCCCGATCGTGAACATCCTGGGCGGCGGCGGGCTCGCGCCGGTCATCCCCGAGGACGTCCTCGCCGCGCTCGCGTGACGACCCACACGAGATGCCGATCCCAAGTCACACTGGATTCCGGCCCTTACCCGGGTCGAGACGCACTCGGCGCAACCCCCCGTCAGCTCACGGTCTTCTCCCGGCACGCCCGGTGCTCGTCCGCTCTCCCTGACGATGCAGAGGAGGGTTCGAATGCCGAGCGCCACCATACTCATCGTGGAAGACGAGGAGCGCGTCCGGTCCGCCCTCCGCCGTTCGCTTCGCCGGACGACCCACGACCTGCTCGTCGCGGAGAGCGGGAACGCCGCGCTCGCGCTGCTCGAGCAGGAGGCCGTCGACGTGATCCTCTCGGACGACTGCATGCGCGGGATGTCGGGAATCCAGCTCCTCCGGCAGGCGCGGCTGGTGAAGCCCTGCGCCGCCCGGCTCATGCTGACCGACCGGGCGCGCCTGGAGACGGCGATGGAGGCCGTCCGGCGCGGCGACATCGACCGGCTCCTCACGAAGCCGTGGGCCGATGGCGAGCTGCGCGAGGCGCTCGACACGGCGGCCGAGAAGGTGCGTGCGGCCGCCGCGGCTCGCGCCGAGGACGTCGCCGCGCGGCACGGCGGGACGAGGACGTGACCCGCGCTCCCGCGCACATCGGCGGCCGAGGTGGGGCGGGACGGAGCGCGGCGAGACTGCCGAAAACAGGCCCAAGCTGGTAGATTTGCGCGCCGTGGCCACCGCGCGCGTCCTCGTCGTCGAAGATTCCCGGACCCAGGCCGACTGGCTGGTCCAGGTGCTCGCGCGCGAGGGATACGAGGTGCAGGTCGCGGCCGACGGGCGCGAGGCCATCCGCCGGGTGCGGATGGAGCCGCCCGACCTCGTGCTGCTCGACATGATCCTGCCGGACATGGACGGGCTCGAGGTCCTGCGCGTCTTGAAGTCGCGCGCCGAGGAGCAGTTCATCCCCGTCATCTTGCTGTCGGTGAAGTCCGATCTCGACTCGCGCGTCGCGGGCTTGCGCATCGGGGCGGACGACTTCCTGGCGAAGCCGTTCGCGGACGCGGAGATCCAGGCGCGGGCCGCGGCCATGCTCCGTATCAAGAACCTGCAGGATCAGCTGCGGACGGCGAAGGGGCAGCTCGAGAAGCTCTCGGTGACCGACGGCCTCACCGGCCTCTACAACCACCGCCACTTCGAGGAGCGCCTCCACGAGGAGTTCCGGCGCACCCAGCGCTACAGCGACCCCGTGTCGCTCATCATGCTCGACCTCGACCACTTCAAGGACGTGAACGACCGGTACGGACATCCGTTCGGAGATCGTGTCCTGCGCGAGACCGCGGAGCTCATCCGCAGCAGCATCCGCGACCCCGACATCTGCGCGCGCTACGGCGGGGAAGAGTTCGCGATCATCCTGCCGAAGACCCAGCTCCAGGGTGCGCTGGCGGTCGCCGAGCGCATCTTCAGATCCCTCCGGCAGAAGGGGCACGCGGTTGACGCGTGCGACGCCGCGAAGAGCAAGCTCGCCGAGGTTCACGTCACGGCGTCCATCGGGATCGCCTTCTATCCGTCGAAGGACGTCACCTCTCCGGAGCTGCTCGTGAAGTACGCCGACGAGGCGCTCTACCGCGCGAAGCGCGAGGGCCGGAACACGATCTGCCTCTACCAGGCGCAGTCGTACCGGTACGACGCCGGGGTGCCTTGACCCATCTGTCCCGGTTGGGTGCGCTAAGACCCCCAGGGTAGTGCGCTACCCGGGTCGGCGGCGATTCCAAGTAGGCGAAATGACGATGGCTCAGGTGACCCTGGGCTCGGACCGTCCCATGCAATCTCCCAGGGCCGGACCATGGAGGCGCACGTACAACCGGATCTTGGCATCGACGTCCCGAGACGTCGCGAGGACGCCTCCGTCCTCATCGTCGACGACGACGAGCACGTCCGTCGCGCGCTGAAGCGCGTCCTCAAGCGCGCGCGCTGCCAGCTCTACGAGGCGCCCGACGCGGATGCGGCGCTCGCGCTGCTGACGGTCGAGCCGGTGCACGTCGTCGTCTCCGACTACCGCATGCCGGGCATGTCGGGCGTCGAGTTCCTCCGCGTCGTGAAGGAGCGCTGGCCCCGCGTGCAGCGCGTCCTCCTCACGGGGCAGGCCGACACCGCCGCCATCGAGGAGGCGGTGAACCAGTCCGAGATCTTCCGGTTCATCTGGAAGCCCTGGGACGACGCGCACCTCCTGCTCACGCTCCAGAGCGCGATCGACCAGTACTGGCTCGTCGAGGAGAACGCGCGCCTCTCCGAGCTCATCACGCAGCGCAACGCCGAGCTCGAGCTGGCGAACCGCGAGCTCGAGGCGAAGGTCGAGCAGCGCTCGAGGGCGCTCGTGCGCGCCGCCGACGAGTGGCGCTCCTGCTTCGACGCGATCGGCGATCCGCTCGCCATCGTCCGCGACGACGGGTCGGTGGTGCGCGCCAATGCTGCGTTCGCGCGACACGCAGGGGTGGTGCTTCAGGCGCTGCCAGGCCTCCGCTGCACGGGGGACGGCTTCGGCGAGCTCCCCTGCGCGCGCACACACGGCGGGGCGGAGGCGGCGCTCTCCCCCGCGGAGCGCGGCACCAGCGAGATCGAGAAGGACGAGCGCACGTGGCTCGTGCGGGGGTTCGCCTTCGCCGAGGGTGGCTCCGTCGTGGTGTGGAAGGACGTCACGGAGGAGCGCGAGGTGACGCGCCGCCTGCTCCAGGCCGAGAAGATGTCCGCGGTCGGCCAGCTCGCGGGCGGCGTCGCGCACGAGATCAACAACCCGCTGGGCGGCATCCTCGCGTTCGCCCAGCTCATGGCTCAGGACGAGCGCTCCGAGAGCGACAAGGAGTCGCTGCGCCTCATCCAGGACGCGGCCGTGCGCGCGAAGAAGATCGTCGAGTCGCTGCTGCGCTTCTCGCGGCGCCCGCGGCAGGACGAGCGGGGCGAGCTGGACCTCGCGAAGGTGGCGGACGACGCGCTCTTCCTCATGCAGTCGCAGCTCAAGAACGGACAGGTCGAGGTCTCGCGCGACCTCGCGCCCGCCGTGGCCATCGGCAACGCCAACCAGATCCAGCAGATCCTGGTGAACCTGCTCGTGAACGCGGTGCAGGCCATCGGCGGCAAGGGCCACATCACCATCCGCACCGGCGCCGGCGAGCAGGGTCGCGTGCGGGCCGCCGTCGCCGACGACGGCCCGGGCATCCCGGCCGACATCGCCGGCCGCATCTTCGAGCCGTTCTTCACCACGAAACCGGAGGGCCAGGGCACCGGCCTCGGTCTGTCGATCTGCTATCGAATCGCCGAAGAGCATGGGGGCAGCATCCGCCACGAACCGGTGCCCGGAGGTGGAGCATCGTTCGTCCTGGAGATCCCGGCGGCACCCGTGAAGGCATAGAGGGGAGGCAACATGGACAGCACCACCGAGAAGCCCGTCCGCGTGCTCGTCGTCGACGACGAGCCCGTGCTGCTCAGGGCCATGGAGGCCCTGCTCGCGAAGAAGGGCCATCACGTCACGGCGCTCGACTCGCCGATCATGGCCACGCAGAAGCTCGCGCAGGAGGACTTCGACGTCGCGCTGCTCGACGTGAAGATGCCGGACCTGTCCGGGCTCGAGCTGCTCACCGCGGTGAAGCACCGGCGGCCCGAGGTCGAGGTCATCATGATGACCGGCCACGCCACCGTCGAGACGGCGCTCGCGGCGGTGAAGGCCGGCGCCTACGACTACCTGACGAAGCCGTTCGACGACGTCGAGCTCGTCGCCCGCGCGGTCGCGAAGGCCGCGGAGCGCAAGCACCTCTTCGACCGCAACCGCGAGCTCGAGACGGCGCTGCGCCAGAAGGAGGGCGTCCCCGCCGGCGACGGTCTCGTGGGGACGTCGGGCCCGATGCGCGAGGTGACGCGCATGATCGACGCCGTCGCGTACAGCGCCGCCACCGTGCTGGTGCAGGGCGAGAGCGGCACCGGCAAGGAGCTCGTCGCGCGCGCCCTGCACGCGAAGAGCCCCCGGCGTGGCCAGCCCTTCGTGGCGCTCAACTGCGGCGCGCTCACCGAGACGCTGCTCGAATCGGAGCTCTTCGGGCACGTGAAGGGCGCCTTCACCGGCGCGCAGCGCGACCAGAAGGGCCTCTTCGACGCCGCCGACGGCGGGACCATCTTCCTCGACGAGATCGGCGACATCCCGCCCGCGACGCAGGTGCGCCTCCTGCGCGTCCTGCAGGAGGGCGAGCTGAAGCCGGTCGGCTCGGCCGAGGCGATCAGGGTGGACGTGCGCGTCATCGCGGCCACGCACCGCGACCTGCCCAAGCTCGTCAAGACCGGCAAGTTCCGCGAGGACCTCTTCTACCGCCTGAACGTCATCGCCATCCCGCTGCCGCCGCTGCGCGAGCGCATCGACGACGTGCCGCTCCTCGCGCACCATTTCCTGCGCCGCTACACCGAGCGGCTCGGCAAGAAGGTGAAGACGCTCTCGCCGGAGGCGATCGAGCTGTTGTGCGGCTACCGCTGGCCGGGCAACGTGCGCGAGCTCGAGAACGCGATGGAGCGCGCGGTCGTCCTGTGCCGCGGCGAGGGCATCACCCCCGCCGACTTGCCGCCGGCCATCTCCGGCAGGACCGCACCGCTCATCCGCGAGGTGCCCGCCGCCGGCGACGACGCCGCCTGGCTCGCGATGAGCTACGCGGCCGCCAAGGAGCAGGCGCTGCGGCGTTTCGAGAAGACGTACGTCGACGCGCTCATGCGCGCCTGCGACAACAACATCTCCGCCGCGGCCCGCAAGGCGGGGATGGATCGCTCGAACTTCAAGCGCGTCCTGCGCAAGTACCGGAGCGACGTCGAGAGCGAGCCGGGGGACGACGAGCTGCCGAGGGCGACCGCGTCTTAAGAACGGGGGGCTGCGCCCCCCGCCCCGTCCAGCAAAGCTGGCCGGGGCCCCACCCCTGCTCGGCGGGTCCCGTGCGCCTTCGCGCGCGACTTCGTCGCGCCCGCTCAGGCGCCCCGCCCTGGAGGGCTCCGCCCTCCCCAGCTGCGCTGGGGCCCCTCCCGCCGCGCGCCCGAGCGGCATCGCGTAGCGTGAAACGCGGGGGCTGTACCCCCGCCCCCGCGCCGCCTGCGCGGCGGCGTGCGCCGCCCTCGCGCAGGGGCCCCGGCGCGCTCGCTTCGCTCGCGTGTCGCGCGACTCATGACGGCCCTCTTGGCGCGTCAGCCGCCGAGCACGGGGGCGAGGAACTCCCGCGCCTCCTCGAAGATCCTGTCGATCGAGGACAGGAGCTCGTGCCCGTCGTCGAGCGCCACCAGTCGTGCGCCGGGCGTCATCGCGACGAACCGCTCCACGTCCGCGATGGGCACCGTCTCGTCCCGCGTCCCCGCGAGGCACAGCGCGGGCGCTCGCACCACGGGGTAGGCGGGGAGCGTCGCCGCGCCCTCCATGAACGACCACGCGATCCGCCGCTTCGTGCCGGTCGCGTGGTGGTCGACGAGCAGCCCCTCCGCGCGCCACCGCCGCTCCTCGTCGAGGCCGACCCGCGCGCGCCAGCGCTCGAAGAGCCCGAACGCGGGGGCGAGCAGGACGACGCGCTGGATCGAGGGATCGTGAGCCGCGACGAGCGCCGCCAGGTAGCCGCCCAGCGAGCTGCCCATGAGGACGCGCGGCCGGTGCAGCGCCACCAGGCGCTCCGCCTCCGCGAGCATGGTGCGCGGCGTCGAACGCTCGAACCCGAGCTCACCCGGCGTGAGGTCGCCGCGGTGGAATGGGACCCCGAGCGCGGCGAAGCGCTCCTCGAGCGCGCGCCCCTTGGCGGACCCGGGGCCGGACGCGAAGCCGTGTAAGTAGACGATCACGCCTCGAGCGTAGCGCGCGCGAGCGCCCCTGTCGCGGCCGTGCGCCCGCCGGGGCACTTCGGGG
>DASWDS010000021.1:0-9345 GCA_036395165.1 Anaeromyxobacteraceae bacterium
TGTGGCTGATGAAGACCGAGCGGCTTGCGCCGGGCTTCACGGTCGAAACGCTAGACGCCTCATGCGGTGGTGTAGCAGTGGGTGAATCGAGTGGTTCGGCGAGCAACTCAAGCCGTTCCCGAATCCCGTCCAAGACGCCGATCTTCTCGTTCAGCGTGCAACACAACTCCCGGTCGTTCGGGCCTCGGCCGGGCCCGGCAAGATTCAGAACGGGCCCGAACGAGCCGGCCGAGCGGTACTCGTCTGCAAACGAGGGATTCGTGAACATCTGATCGAGCAGTTCGCTGTTGAACCTGTCCCATCGCTCGCATTCGCTCGCGAATACCCCGGTGCTGCTCGCTTGGGTCGTCTCGATTCGATGGCGCAGTTCACCACCCTTGGCGATTCGCGCGACGATGCTCCTGTCCGCATCGTCGTGAGACATCGTGAGCGAGGTGCGACGCGCTGGCTCTCCTGTCGTCCGCGGCGGCGGCCTCGTTGTCATCGACGACTCCCCTAGGAACGCACCTTGTCGCGCACCTTGCGGCCGGAAAAGACAGAGCCCGTCACCGGGAAAGCAGCCTGGTGACGGGCTCTTAGATGGTCGGGGCGACAGGATTTGAACCTGCGACCACTTGCACCCCAAGCAAGTGCGCTACCAGGCTGCGCTACGCCCCGGAGACCGTGGGGAGGGGATAGGTAACACCGGGGCGGCAGGGGGTCAACAGCGTTCCCGGAACGCCCGCGGGGTCACCTCACGAGCGGCGAGACGCGCTTGAACTCGGGCGTCCCGCAGGCGTGCAGGAGGTCGAAGATGGCGGTCTCGGCGCTCGTCACCACCGCGCCGAGGTCGCGCATCTGATCGAGGGCGACGCGGCGGTGCTCCTCGAAGCGGCTCGTGACGGCGTCGGCGCAGACGTACACCTCGTAGCCGAGGCCGACGAGGTCGCGGACCGTCTGGAACACGCAGACGTGCGTCTCGATCCCGACCACGATCACCTGCTTCCGGCCGGTGGCGGCGAGCAGCTTCGCGAACTCGGGGTCCGCGCCGCAGGAGAAGTGCATCTTCACGAGCGGCGGGCCGGGCAGCGCCTCGCGGACCGACGCGAGCGTGGTGCCGAGGCCCTTCGGGTACTGCTCGGTCGCGAGCACCGGCATGCCGAGGTCGCGCGCCGCGAGGATCATGGCGCGCACGTACTTCTCCGTGGTCGCCCAGTTCGACATCACGGGGATGAGCTTCTCCTGGACGTCGACGACGAGGACGCAGGCGGCGGTGCGATCGAGCTTCGGTGAGCGGGCTGTCGGCATGGGGCCTCCTAGGATGAGAGACGTGGCTTCACACGGCATATCCCGCGGCGCCGGACGACGCCGCGGCTTCGGGATCGATGGCGACGTCCACGCAGGACACGGTCCCCGAGGCGAACGCGCGCTCGAGCGCCGGGACGAGGTCCTTCGGATCGTCGACGTGCTCGCCGCGGCCGCCCATCGCCTCCACGATGCGGTCGTAGCGCGTCGGCGCGAGCCGCGTCGCGGGCGAGCGGTCCTCGCCGTAGAGGTTGCGCTGCGGGATGAGGATCTGTCCCCAGGCGGCGTCGTTCCCGACCACCACCACCATGGGGAGCTTGAACCGGACGGCCGTCTCGTAGTCCATGCCGTTCAGCCCGAAGGCGCCGTCGCCCTGGACGACGCACACGGGCCGCTCGGGCGCGAGCAGCTTCGCCGCGATGGCGAAGGGCGCGCCCACGCCGAGGCAGCCGAGCGGGCCCGGATCGAGCCACCGCCCCGGCCCCGTGACGCGAAGCACCTTCGCGGCCACGGCGACCACGTTGCCGCCGTCGCCCACGTACGTGACGTCGCTCCGGCCGGCGACGGTGTCGAGCGCCTTCGCGAGCCGGAAGTGGTGGATGGGCCGCTGGTCGCTCTCCTCGTGGACGCGCTGCCTCGCGGCGCGGTCCTCCTCGTGCCGGCGCAGCGCCTTGCGCCAGCCGGCGCCGCCCCACGTCCGTCCCCCGGCCTCGGCGGCGAGCTGCTCGAGCACGCTCCGCGAGTCCCCGATGATGCCGACGTCCACCGCGCGGTTCCGCCCGATCTCCGTCGCGTCCACGTCCACCTGGATCAGCTTCGCGCCCTGCGCGAACGTCGGCGCCGTTCCGTAGCCGACGCGGAAGTCGAGCGGCGTGCCGACGACGAGCGCCACGTCGGCCTGCGCGAGCGCCTCCTTGCGCGAGCCCTGGAAGAACGAGGCGTGGTCGGGCGGGAGGCAGCCGCGGCCCATGCCGTTCAGGTAGACCGGGATCCCCGTCCCCTCCGCGAGCCGCGACAGCGCCTCCGGCGCGCCGTCCCACCACACGGACGAGCCGCCGAGCAGGACCGGCCGCTCCGCGCGCGCCAAGAGCGCCGCCGCCGCGCCGACCTTCGCCGGGTCTCCGGCCGTCCGCGCGTCGGTGCGGTAGCCGGTCGTCTCGTCCGCGAGCGCCTCGTCGGCGCCGTTCGACAGGACGTCCCACGGGATCTCGAGGAAGACCGGCCCGGCGCGCCCGCTGCGCGCGACGCGGAACGCCTTCGCCATGAAGCTCGGCACGAGCTCCGGCGACGGGATGCGATCGGACCACTTCGTGATGCCGGCGAAGAGCTGCGTCTGCGGCATCTCCTGGAGCGAGCCGCGGCCCTGGTTGAAGGTGGGCGCCGCGCCGCCGAGGACGAGGAGCGGCACCGACGCGGCCCAGGCGTTCGCGACCGCGGTCACCGTCCCGGTGACGCCGGGGCCCGCCGTGACGATACAGACGCCGAGCCCGCGCGTCAGGCGCGCCCACGCGTCGGCGGCGTGCGCCGCCGCCTGCTCGTGCCGCGTGTCCACGAGGCGGATCCCCTCGTCCATGCAGCCGACGTAGATGGGAGCGATGTGGAGACCGGACAGCGTGAACGCCGTCCCCACGCCTTCCTTGCGCAGCATGCGTGCGACGAGCTGCCCACCGGTCAGCGTGCCCATGCGCCCTCCGCGAGTCTCCTCCGTAGAAAATGCAGAATGCCCCGCGCGCCGCAAGAGCGCACGGGGCATCCGGGGACGGCTGGTCCGAGGGTTACGCCGACTTGCGGAACCGCGACAGGCTCGCCGGCAGCTCGCCGAGCGCCGGGAAGCTCTTGTCGGGGTGGATCGTGGCGAGGCGCGAGTAGAGCTGCTCCTCCGTCTCGCCGTTGGCCGGATCCGGGATGCAGCAGTCGACCGGGCACACCGCGGCGCAGGCCTCCTCGTCATGGAAGCCCACGCACTCCGTGCAGAGCTTGGCGTCGATGATGTAGATGTCTTCGCCCTGGCTGATGGCGCCGTTCGGGCACTCGGGCTCGCAGGCGCCGCAGTTGATGCATTCCTCGGTGATCGTCGTCGCCATCGGTCTTCTTCTCCTTGGGCCCGGCGGGCGGGAGGGGACGGGAGAGGCGTTATCCAACGCGAGACATGGGAAGTCAAGGCGGCGCAGATCGGCGCACGGCCTCAGCTTTCCCGGGGATAACCGGCGAGCGGGCCCGTGCTCTTCCCGGGCGCGGAAGATGGGCCTACGAGCGCGATCTCCCGAGCGAGCGGCCGACCAGCCGCCGGTCCTCCTCCACCTCCGCGGCGATCCGCTGCGCGGCGCGGATGAAGGCGAACGCGAGCGCCGCTGCGACGAGGAGGAGCACGCCGAGGAGGCGGTTCCGGCGAGCCCCGGCGAGCCTCACCGCCGCCTCGTGACGTTCGGTGAGGAGCTGGAGCTGGCGCTCCGCGTGCGCGCCCTGGAGCGTGCGCACGAACGAGTCGCCCTCGGCCCGCCCCTGCGCGTCGAGCGCGGCGAGCTCCGCGCGCAGTGCCCCCACACGCACCGTGGAGGCCTGCACGAGCCAGCCTCCCGCCACGGCGAGCGGGACCGCGACCAGGAGGGCCTTGCCAGGGATCATGCGCTTGACGGGGAAGACCGGGCCAGGATAGTGCCCGTGCGCCGCCCGCACAATGGCACTGGAGGGCCATGGCGAAGCCGTACGATCCGAAGGACTTCTACTACCGCCGCGCCAAGGCCGAGGGGCTGCGCGCGCGCTCCGCGTTCAAGATCGACGAGATCGTCCGCCGCCACCGGCTGCTCGCGCGCGGGCAGGCGGTCCTCGACCTGGGCGCCGCGCCGGGCGGGTTCCTCCAGGTCCTCGCCGACGCGGTGGGCGAGAAGGGCGTCGCGGTCGGCGTCGACCTGGAGCCCGTCCGCAACCTCGGCAAGCCCTGGGTGAAGACCGCCATCGTGGACCTGCTCGCGCCCGACGCGCTCGAGAAGATCCGGGCGCTGCACCCGGGCCCATACGACCTCGTGACGAGCGACATGGCGCCCAAGACGATCGGCGTGAAGGTGACCGACGAGGCGCGCTCGCTCGAGCTGTGCCGGATGGCGCTCGGCGTCGCGCGCGCGACGCTGAAGCTCGGCGGCGGCTTCGTGACGAAGGTCTTCATGGGCGGCGACTTCCCGCTCTTCAAGGGCGAGGTGGCCGCGCTGTTCGACGACGTGCACGTGGCGCGGCCGCAGGCGACGCGCGAGCGCAGCTACGAGGTGTACGTGGTCGGGAAGCGCTATCACGGGTAGGCGAGCTGGCCCGCCCGCCTCGCGGGCCGGCGGCAGGAGGAAGGGGGTCCGCGCAGCCTTCCCGGCGCGGACCCCTTTCCGTCGGCCCCCGGGTCGGCCCCTGCGAGCTCGCTCGCGACGAGAGCGTGGTCCGGAAACGGCGCAGCGGCTAAGCTCACGCGCCATGGCGACGCTCATCGACGAACTGCAGCCGCGCGACTTCATCTCCGACCTGACACCGGGGCTCGCCGAGCGGCTCGCCGTGGGACCCATCACCGGCTACGTCGGGTTCGACCCCACCGCCGACTCGCTCCACGTCGGGAACCTCGTCCCGGTCATGGGCCTCGCCTGGCTGCAGCGCTGCGGCGGCACGCCCATCATCGTGGTCGGCGGCGGCACCGGGATGGTCGGCGACCCGAGCGGCAAGCGCAGCGAGCGCCCCATGCTCTCGGTCGAGCAGATCGACCACAACGTGGCCCGCATCCGCGCCCAGCTCGAGCGCTTCCTGTCGTTCGAGGGGGCAAACGGCGCGCGCACGCGCAACAACGCCGACTGGCTGCGGCCGCTCGGCCTGATGGAGTTCCTGCGCGACGCCGGCAAGCACTTCACCGTGAACTACATGCTCGCCAAGGACTCGGTGAAGAACCGGATGGAGACCGGCATCTCCTTCACCGAGTTCTCGTACATGCTCGTCCAGGCGTACGACTTCTGGCACCTGTGGAAGACGGAGCGCTGCGAGCTGCAGATGGGCGGCAGCGACCAGTGGGGCAACATCACCGCCGGCGCCGAGCTCATCGCGCGCCGCGAGGGCGCGAGCGCGCACGGCCTCGTCTTCCCGCTCCTCACCACCGCCGCCGGCGCGAAGTTCGGGAAGAGCGAGGAGGGGAACGTCTGGCTCGATCCCGCCAAGACGTCGCCCTACAAGCTCTACCAGTTCTGGCTCAACATCGACGATCGCGACGTCGAGCGCTGCCTCAAGCTCTTCACCTTCTTCCCGCTGGCGGAGATCGCCGCGACCATGGCCGAGCAGGCGCGCGACCCCGGCAAGCGCGCCGCGCAGCGCCGCCTCGCGGAGGAGATGACCGCGCGCGTGCACGGCGCCGACACCGCGCGCAACGTCATCGACGCGAGCCGGATCCTGTTCGGCGGCACCGACCTCCGCGCCGCCGCCGGCGACGTCTACGAGGTGCTGAGCCGCGAGATCCCGACGGCGCGCATCGCGCGCGCCGAGCTCGAGGGCCTCCCGGCGCTCGACGCGCTCGTCCGGGCCGGCCTCGCGAGCTCGAAGGGCGACGCGCGCCGCGGGATCCAGGGTCGCGGCTTCTCCGTGAACGGCGAGATCGTCGCGAGCGCCGACCGCCGCCTCGGCGCGGACGACCTGCTCGCCGGCGGGTACGTGCTCCTCCAGAAGGGCAAGAAGAGCTACGCGCTGCTCGCGGTCGAGGGGTAGCCTTTCCGCTCGCCCTGAGCGTCGGGCGCGGCAGCGGCCGGAGTCGAAGGGCCAACGTACGTCGGCGGACGCTACCCCGTCTCCGGGAGCCTCTCCTGCACGCGCTCGATGGAGCGCGCCTTCCCGGTCGCGTCGTCGATGTCCACCACCGCGCCCTGCAGGTGCGCGTCGCGCTTGGCCGGCTCGAAGGGCACCGGGCGCTGCGTGAGGAAGCGCTGCAGGACGAGCTCCTTCTTCACGCCGATGATCGAGTCCCAGGGCCCGCACATGCCGACGTCGCTGATGAAGGCGGTGCCGCCAGGGAGGACGCGCTCGTCGGCGGTCTGCACGTGCGTGTGCGTGCCGAGCACGGCCGAGACGCGGCCGTCCAGGTAGTGCCCCATCGCGTTCTTCTCGCTCGTCGCCTCGCAGTGCATGTCGACGAGGATGGCCTTGAGCCCCTCCTTCTTGAGCGCCGCGAGCTCCTCCTCGACGATCTGGAACGGATCGTCGAGGTTCTTCATGAAGACGCGCCCTTCCAGGTTGATCACGCCGAGCCGGCGCCCGTCGGGCGTCGCGGCGATGCCGCGCCCGTGCCCGGGCGAGCCCTTGGGGTAGTTCGCGGGCCGGAGCAGGCGCGAGCCGGGCGCCTCCAGGTAGGGGACGATCTCGCGCTTCGACCAGATGTGATTGCCGCTCGTGAGGAGGTCCACCTCGCACGCGAGCAGCTCGTCGGCGCTGTCGGGCGTGATGCCGGCACCGGCGGCCGCGTTCTCCGCGTTCGCGACCACGAGGTCGATGCCGTGCTTCGCGATGAGCTTCGGGACGAAGTGCTTCACCGCCTGCCGGCCGGGCTTGCCGAAGACGTCACCGAGGAAGAGCAGTTTCAAGGAGCGCGCATGGATGCCCGAGTCGGGCGAGGGTGTCAATGCGAAGAGTTGCCGGGGGCGCCGGCGGCGGGCAACGGAAAGAGGACGCGCGCCTCCGTGACGACCGCGTCGAGCGTGACGTCGTGCGGCTCGAACGGCACCTGCGGAACGATCTGCAGCTCGAACGCGAGGCCGATCCGCGTCGCGCCGCCCCGCAGCCGCGCCAGCGTCGCGTCGTAGTGGCCGCGGCCGCGCCCGAGCCGGCGGCAGCCCAGGTCGAAGGCGACTCCTGGGACGAGCACCAGGTCGAGGTCGGAGACCGGGAGCGCCGGCGCGCCGGGCGGCGGCTCGCGCGTCCGGAGGTCGCCCGGGACGAGGTCCCCCGGCGCACAGATCGCGAAGGAGAGCGCGCGCTCGCCCCCGCTCAGCCGCGGGAAGGCGACGCGCTTGCCCGCCGCCGCGGCTGCCGCCGCGAGATCGCTCGTGTCGACCTCCGCGCCCATGGGCGAGTAGAGCCCGATCGTCCCGGCGCGCGCCCACGGCGCGAGGGAGACGAGCCGGGAGGCGATGTCGCGTGAGCGCGCGGCGCGCTCGCCGGGCGCGAGCCTCAGCCGCGCCCCGACGATGGCGTCGCGGAGCGCCTGCTTCGAGCTTGGCGACGAGGCGGGATCGTTCGACAAAAAAAGCCCCCCGCGAAAGCCGTGTGGCTCGGTTGCTTGGACCTGTATTTCTACAGGTGGGGCATCCGGTTTCCATCGCCCGTAGGCTTCTCCCTCGAAGCATGGGAGCTTGCTCATGGGCGAAGGCGGACGCTCCGCTTTTATTCAAAGTCGGCCCAAACGACTCGAAGCCGAATCACGAACCCGGCAGGGGGCAGATCAAGATCGGTCAAAGAGCTACAAACCCGCGCAATCACGCGAGATTATGGCTAGATGCTAGTCCCGCGGCTCCGCTGTGTCAAGCGAGAGCGGAAGAGAGTCGGCGTCCCAGATGAAGTAACATCCCAGCGGTGCGCGCCAGCGTCGCGTTCTTCCTCGGGATCTCCTTCCTCGCGCCCGCCCTGCCGGATCGGCCGCTTCCGGCGCGGCCCCGCGCACGGCGCGAGCGGACGTGACGATGCGCATCGGCGGGTACGAGATCGAGGCGCGCATCGGGCGCGGCGGGATGGCCGAGGTGTTTCGCGGGCGCGAGGTCGGCGGGCCACGCGCCGGCGCACCCGTCGCGGTGAAGCGGCTCCTGCCGGCGCTGGCCGCCGACCCGGCGCAGGTCGCGCTCTTCGCACGCGAGGCGAGCCTCGCAGCGCAGCTCCGGCACCCGCGGATCGTCGAGGTGCTCGCCGCCGGAGTCGAGGCGGGCGCGCCCTACATCGTCATGGAGTACGTGGACGGCCGCGATCTCGCGCGGCTCCTCGCCGCGTGCAACGCGCGCGGCATCCTGCTTCCGCTCGACTTCGCCCTCTACGCCGCGCACGCGGTGGCCGAGGCGCTCCGGTACGCCCATGGCGCCCGGGACGCGAGCGGGCGGCCGCTCGGGGTCGTGCACTGCGACGTCTCGCCCTCGAACGTCTTCGTCTCGCACGCGGGCGAGGTGAAGCTGGGAGACTTCGGCGTGGCGCGCGCCGCCGGCGACGCCCGCGGCCGCGCCGCCTTCGGGAAGGTGCGCTACCTCGCGCCGGAGCAGCTCCGAGGCGAGCTCGTCGGGCCGCGCGCGGACGTGTTCGGCCTCGGGGCCGTGCTCTTCGAGCTCCTGACGGGCCGGCCCGCCTTCCCGGGCGGGGACGCGGACGAGGTGGCGACCCGGATCCTGGCGGGGCCCCGCCGGCCGCCCTCGGCGGACCGGCGAGACGTGCCCCCCGAGGTCGATGCGATCGTGCTGCGCGCGCTCTCGCCCGAGGGCCGGTACCCCGACGCGGGCGCCTTCGCGGACGAGCTGGCGGCGCGGTACGACCCGGCCATCGGGAACCCGCTCGCGATCGCGGCGGTGGTGCGGGGCGTCCTGCCGGTCTGAACGTGGTCAGCCGAGCGCCGGGATGGCCGCGCGCACCCGTGCGGCGAGGCGCGGGACGAGCTCGAGCGCGCGGTCCACGTCCTCGTCCGTGCTGCTCCACCCGAGCGACAGCCGCAGCGTCGCGCGCGCCTCCGCGTCGGTGAGGCCCATGGCCGCCAGCACCGAGGAGGGCTTCGCCGACCCCGAGTGGCAGGCGCTCCCGGCGCTCGCGCACACGCCGTCGAGATCGAGCGCGATGAGCAGCGCCTCCGCGTCGGCGCCAGGGATGGTGAGCGAGAGGGTCCCCGGGAGGCGCGGCGCGCCGGCGCCGTTGACGACCGCGCCCGGCAGGGCGGTGAGGAGCCCCGCCTCGAGGCGGTTGCGCAGCGCGGCGATGCGGGGCGCGTCCGCGTCGCGGCAGGCGACCGCCGCCTCGATCGCGGCGCCGAGCCCGGCCACACCGGGGAGGTTCTCCGTGCCGGCGCGGCGACCGCGCTCCTGGGTG
>DASWDS010000022.1:0-5407 GCA_036395165.1 Anaeromyxobacteraceae bacterium
GCCGCTCGAACGTCCAGTACGTCGTGAGCGGGTCGAGCGCGACGCACGAGCCGGCCGAGCAGCCGAAGCCGCTGCCGCATGCGGTGTTGTCAGCGACCGCGACAGCCTGGCAGACCGATCCCGACGCCGTGCACGCGGTGACGCCCACCTGGCAGGCGCTCGCGGTCGCGAGCGAGCAGCTCACGCCGGCATCGCATGGCGGAGTGGTGCTGCAGGCAGCGAGGGTGCAGGCGAGCGCTGCGGCGGCCAGGAGGGCGCGAGGCCCAGGGGCGAGGAAGGTCATGGCTGCGAGACTACACGACCCACAAAGGTGCCGTCACGCGCTCGCTCGCTTGCGTGGTGAGTAGGACATCATCGCACCGGCAGCTTGAGTCCCATCGCGACCAGCTCGAGGAGGACCTCCGCGTCGCCGCGCGCGTCGTTCACCGGATCGTGGTCGTGCGGCGTCTTCCGCAGGTGCTTCCAGGTCGCATACCCGTCCTTCATCATCCCGCAGTAGAGGTCGCCGATGCGGCGGCCGCTCCAGCCGAAGGGATTCCCGCCGCGGAACGCGTGGAAGTACCAGTTGATCCACTGCCAGTCGAAGGCGAGGTTGTCCGAGCAGAAGACGGGGCGCCCCTTCGAGCTCGCCTTGATCCAGGCCTCGAACCGCTCCATCACCGCGCCCGGCTCGTCGAACTGGAGGTGCTGCTCGCGCGAGACGCCCGAGATGGCGAGCGCCTCCGGCAGCCAGTGGTCGGAGACGGGCCGGACCTCGCCCTTGAACGTCCTCGCCAGCGACGGCTCGACCACCACGGCGCCGAACGACACCATCGAGTAGAGGTGCGGCGCGGGGCCGTCCGCCTCCACGTCCACCACGATGAGCGACATGCGCTCATGATGGCACGCCGCGGCGGCACCCGTGAGGGGACGGTTCGCGCGGTGCCCACCGGCCGCAGGAATGGGCCATGCTAAGAACCATGGTTCGCGGCTGTTCGCGAAGCGAGCGCGCCGGGGCGCTGCCGGGGAAGCGGCGAATGCCGCGCCCGGCGGCGCACGGGACCCGGGCCTGCGGGGAGGGGCGGTGATCGAGGTGCAGGCGCTGGACGCCTGCACGAGCTTTGCTCGGCGAGGAGGGGGCGCAGCCCCCGACTTCGACATCGGCGAAGCCGGCGGCCGCTCGCGCCAGCGAGCGAAGGCGCCGAAGGCGCTGCCGCCGGGGCGCAGCCCCCTTTCAAAATAGGAGGACGCGATGAACGGCCTCATGATGGACTTCCCGCTCACCCTCGTGCACCTGCTGGAGCGCGCCGGCGAGCTGCATCGCTCTCAGGAGATCGTCTCCCGTCTGCCCGACGAGAGCATCGCCCGCACGACGTGGGGCGAGGTCTACCGGCGCGTGCACAAGCTCGCGAACGCGCTCTCGCGCCTGGGTGTGAACCCCGGCGAGCGCGTCGCGACGCTCGGCTGGAACCACGCACGCCACCTCGAGGCCTACTTCGGCGTGCCCGTGATGGGCGGCGTCCTCCACACCCTGAACCCGCGCCTCCACCCGAGCGACCTCGCCTACATCGTGAACCACGCGCAGGACCAGGTGCTCCTCGTCGACGAGGTGCTGCTCCCGGTCCTCGAGCGCTTCCGCGCGGAGATCCGGCCGCGCCACGTCGTCGTGTGGGCGCACGGGCGGGCCGTGCCGGAAGGCATGCTCGACTACGAGCAGCTCATCGCGGACGAGCTGCCGTCGTTCGGGTACCCGCCCATCCACGACGACCAGGCGGCGGGGCTCTGCTACTCGTCGGGCACGACGGGGCGGCCCAAGGGCGTCCTCTACTCGCACCGAGCGCTCGTCCTCCACTCGCTCTCCTCGGCGCTGCCGGACTGCCTGAACGTGGGGATGACCGACGCGATCCTGCCCGTCGTCCCGATGTTCCACGTGAACGCGTGGGGCATCCCGTTCACGGCGGCGCTCGTGGGCGCGAAGCTCGTCTTCCCCGGCCCGCACCTCGACACGAGGAACGTCCTGAACCTCATGGCGCAGGAGCGCGTCACGATGGCGGCCGGCGTGCCGACCGTGTGGCTCGCGGTCCTCGAGGAGCTCGACAGGAACCCGAAGGCGCGCGACCTCTCTGCGCTGCGCGCGCTCGTGGTCGGCGGGTCGGCCGCGCCGCAGGCGATGATCGAGGGCTTCCAGAAGCGTCACGGGCTCGAAGTCGTCCACGCCTGGGGCATGACCGAGATGACACCCATCGGGACGATCTGCCGTCTGAAGCCGCGCCTCGAGGCGCTCCCGGAGGCCGACCGGTACCGGCTCCGCGCGACGCAGGGCGTGCCCATCCCGTTCGTCGAGGTGCGCGCCATGGGGGAGAACGGCGTCGTGCCCTGTGACGGCAAGTCGATGGGCGAGCTGCACGTCCGCGGACCGTGGATAGCGAAGAGCTACTTCGAGAACCCGGCGGAGGCGGACAAGTTCACGATGGACGGCTGGTTCCGCACGGGCGACATCGTCACCATCGACCCGGAGGGCTACGTCCGCATCACCGACCGCTCGAAGGACCTCATCAAGTCCGGCGGAGAGTGGATCAGCTCGGTCGATCTCGAGAACGCGCTCATGGGCCACCCGGCGGTGCGCGAGGCGGCCGTGGTGGCGGTGCCGCATCCGGCCTGGGGCGAGCGCCCGGTCGCCGCTGTGGTGCTCCGCGAGGGTGCGCAGGCGGGCCCCGAGGAGCTCGCCGCCTACCTCGAGCCGCGCTTCGCGCGCTTCTGGCTGCCCGACGCCTACGTCTTCGTCGAGCAGATCCCGCGGACGGCGACCGGCAAGTTCCTCAAGAGCGCCGTGCGGGAGATGCTGAAGGACCACCGGTGGCGGGAGGACAGCGGCGCCCGCCCGTGAAAAACCGACGGCCCCGGAGGACCGGGGCCGTCTTGGAGCGAATCGAGCGGTTTCCGGAGATGCCGTCCTCCGAGTCCACCATCAGGGCTGCGGCTCGTACGGCAGCTGCGCGTCCCTTCGTGCGGGCCGAGCGGACGAACCGTCCTGCCTTGAAGCAGCGCGGTCTCTTGCGTCGCCGGGCCTGCCTCGCCTCGCTCCACCTCACAAGCTGCTCATCGCACGCCAGTACGCAATCGGCGCTCGCTCGCCGCGGCGTGTGGGCACTGGAGCTCGAGCACCCGCCCGTCCGAGGTGCCGGCGAGCCAGCCATGGGTCCCCCGGGCGACGGCCGAGATGGCGAGCGATGCCGTGACGTCTGGACGGAATACAGCGAAGGCTTCCCTCTCCACCTCCACCGCGAGGAGGCCACCGCGCTGGGTCCCTGCGAGCACGTGCTCGCCGTCGGCGAGCATCGCGCCGGGGTTCACGTCGTTGTCGCGCGCCGCCGCGAGGCGGAGCGCGGCGACCGCGCCGGCCGGGCCGAGCCGTACGAGCCCGCCGTCGTCGGTCCCGGCGAGCGCGCCGTCGCCGAGGGGCGCGAGCGCGGTGACCACGTTGGTCCGCGCCGGAGGGGCGCCGAACACGAGGGGGATCCGGCGCGCCGGACCCGCCAGGCCGCCGTCGGGCGCGAGCGGCACGGCCAGGGCCCCCGCGGACGTCCCGATCCAGAGCGTGGAACGGGCGACGGCGAGGGCGTTGACGCGGGGCGTGGGCTCTTCCCCTTCGAGCGCGAGCGGCTCGGAACGGCCGCCGGGCAGGAGGCGGACGAGCCCGCGCGCGGTCCCAGCCAGGAGGGTGTCGCCGGCCCGCGCGAAGGAGGTGACGGCCACGCCCGGCGCGGCGATCGCGATGCGCCGGCCGTCGCGGAAGAGGACGGCGCCGCGCTGCGTGCCGACCCACATGCCGCCCCCGTCCTCCACGAGCGCGTTGACGAACCGCTCGCGCCCCTCGAGGTCGAGGGCCGAACGGCCATCGGGCGTCGCGACCACCACCCCGGCGTCGAAGGTCCCGATGAAGAGCGCGCCGCCCGCTTCGTGCAGCGCCGTCACACGCCCGTCGACGCGCGCCCGCTCGACGAGGGCGCACCCGGGGAGTGGCACGGGCGTGGCGCCGCCGGACGCGTCGCGCTCGGCCACCTCCGAGAAGACGGGCATGGCGAGGTGGCGGGCGCGCTCCCCGCCCGCCGCGATCAGGGCGGCCCCTCCGCCCAGGGCGAGGCCGAGCCCACCGAGCAACGCGAGCGCGAGTCGCATGATGACCTCACACCTTCAGGCCCGGCTCGCGCGGCTGCGGGAAGCGATCCAGGACGCGCGTCGGGGCGCGCCGCCGGAGCGCCGGAGCTGCGAGCGCAGGGGCAGCCGCAGGAGGCTGCCCCGGAGCGAGCGGGGGGCATGGGGGGGCTGGAACCGGCCCCCCCATCTTGACGAACAGGAGCGCCATCGCGAGCAGCGCCGCTCCAAGGAGCACGATCCCGGCCACGATGCCGCCGATGCCGGAGAGGCGCTCGACGGGCGCTGCCGCGCCGATGGCGACCGGCACCCTCCGGCGGCTCACGTTCCCCGCCGCGTCCGAGGCGACGATCTCGAGGGTCGCGTCGCCGGTCGCCGCGTCGGCGGGAACGGGCAGCTCGACCGTCCAGACGCCGAGCGCGCCTTCCATCCGCGCCCGCGCCAGCGCGCCCCACGGCGCGCGCACGAGGATCTCCTTCAGCTCCATCTCGCCCTTGAGCGCGTTCGCGAGGCCGCCCGGCCTCCCGAGGAGCCCCGGGATGCGCCCGAGCGGGAGCGCGGGCTTCAGGCGAAGGGCGATCGTGCCGCCCGGCTCGACCGAGGAGGGCGCCGAGAGGACCGCCACCGCCGCCGCGGAGGTGTCCACGCGGATGCTCGCGGTGGCGCGCTCCTCGCGTCCGTCGAAGTGCGCGATCGCGATCTCCGCCGCGTAGCTCCCGTCCGGCTGGCCGGGCGGGACCAGGAACCGGAGCACCCAGCGCTCTCCGTCGCGCGTGGCGTCGCGCCAGGCATCCTCGAACGGCAGCTTCACCTTCACGCCGCGGGCCGTCGGCGCCGCCGCGATCCACAGCTCCGGGTCGCCTGGCTTCACGCGCGCGGGGAACACCTGGACCCGAGCCGGTCCGAAGATCCCCTCGTGCGACACGCCCTCGGGCAGCTCGTTCGGGACGAGCACCGTCGCGAGCGCGAGGCGCGGGTCGACGAGGAGCTCGCGCTCGACCGCCACGAAGGACGTGTAGGGGGTCACGAGGTTGAACCGGAGACCGAGCGACACCACCTCCTCGACCTCCTGCTTCGCCGGCGCGCCGGGCGCGAGGTGCTGCAGCTCGTCGATGCGGCGCCGCGCCCAGAGGGTGCCCGCCAGCGGCGACGCGGCGTGCTGCGGCGCGGAGGTCACGGCGAGCCGGCGCGACCAGCCCGCTCCACCGAGCCGTCCCCGCAGCACCGCCGCGGTGGGCGCGCCGCCCCGGACGCGGGCGGCGACGACGAGCGA